>JANYDX010000387.1 GCA_025363395.1 Verrucomicrobiota bacterium | reverse complement strand
ACAGAAAGCGGCTTCGCTCGAGGAGACGCTGGTGTCTGCGCGGGAATATTTCCGGCTCACCGAGCTGCAATACAGACAGGGGCTCGCGACTTATCTGCAGGTGATCAATGCCAACCAGACGCTCCTGACCAATGAACTTTCCGCCGCCCAGACCCGCAGCGACCGGCTCACCGCCGCGGTTTTGCTGATCCGGGCCATCGGTGGCGGTTGGGACCCGGCGGCCTCGCCAGCGCGCTGAAACCGGCCGCGCCGGCGCCCTGACGCAGCGCTACAAATGGCAGGTTGTCTTTTTCGCCGATTGGGCCTTTGTGCCGCTGAATGAGCGCTCCAAGTTTCCTCGTGTATTTCATTATTGGCACTCCCGGTTCCGGGCGGCGGAGCATGGTGCGCGATTTGATTGAGCACGGGTTGGGCGAGAGCGACAAAGCCGTGGTGCTGCTCGCGGCGAGCGAAGCAGCCGATCCAGCTGATGCCCGGCTCGCCGCTTTGGCGAACACCGAGATCCGCCGCTGGGCGTGGACTTCTTCGGAAATCCCCGCGATCGAGGGAATCGCCGATACCACGGTGTTTTTCCTGGCCGACTCGCGGGTTAGCCCGATCGACCAGATTGAAGCGTTGAAGCCATGGCTCGAGCAACAAGGCGCTGAACTGGGACGGATTTTCGTGACCGTGGATTGCCAGCTCGCCGAAAAGCATCCGGTGCTGACCGCGTGGTTTGCCGCGTGCATTCATTTTGCCGATGTGGTTTTTCTGACGAAGCGCGAAGGCGTCGCCAACAAGTGGCTGAGTGATTTCATCAAACATTTTACCGACCAGTATTTTCCCTGCCATTTCGTCCAGGTGAAAACCAAGGGCGACCTCCCCAATCCGCTGGTGTTGCTCGATCCCTCGCCCCGCCGCGTCTCGCAGTATTTCGAGGAAGGCGAAACGTACGAGATCGAAGGGCTCGAAACCGATGACGAGGGAGAAGACTTGGACGAAAATGATACCGGCCTGCTGCCACCGGAACCCTATTTCATGCGGGATCTCAGTGGCCGCCGGGTTAAAGAGCTGCCCGATTTCCGCGAATACCTTCCGCCCAAGGCCTGAAATACCACGCCCGAAAATCGGCGGATTTTCACCGGGGCGAAGAGTAGACTGGGGCATAATGCTTTTCGAATCTCCCGCCAATGTCCTCCCGGTCATGAAATCACTCCCCTCCATTCGCACCATGTATCAGGCGGTGGTCCGGCGTGATCCGGGCTATGAGGGAGTTTTTTTCACTGGCGTTAAAACCACCGGAATTTTTTGCCGGCCGACCTGTCACGCCAAGCGCCCCAAGGCGGAAAACGTGGAGTTTTTCCCGACGACGGTTGAAGCGTTGCATGGCGGCTACCGTCCATGTCGGTTGTGCCGTCCCATGGATTCCACCAAGCCCGTCCCGCCATTGGTGGAGAAATTGCGCCGGGCGGTTGAAGCCTCGGCCGAGGGACGCGTCAGTGACAAGGATCTGACGGCGATGGGCGTCGAGCCATCGACGGCGCGGCGGCAGTTCAAGGCGTATCATGGCCTGACGTTTCACGCCTATCAGCGCGCACGCCGCATGGGCCTGGCCTTGCGGGACGTGAAGGTGGGCCGGCCGGTCATCGAGGTGCAACTGGCGCAGGGCTATGAATCCCCGAGTGGATTTCGCGACGCCTTCACGCGGATTTTTGGCCAGCCTCCGCGCGATGCCAAAGACGGACACTGCCTGTTCGCGCAGCGGATCGAGACGCCGCTCGGCACGATGCTGGCGGTTGCCGACGAGGCCGGCCTGCGTCTGCTTGAGTTTGCGGATCGCCGCGGACTTGAGCGTGAGCTGGCCGGACTACGGCGCCGGCTCAAGTGCGCCATCGTGCCTGGCAACAACCGCATTTTGGGAAACACGGTGCGGCAAGTCGGGCGCTATTTCGTTGGTGAATCGCTGACGTTCGATCTGCCGCTTGCGCCGGTTGGGTCGGAATTCCAATTACGGGTCTGGACTGAGCTGAAAACGATCACGCCCGGGACGACGCGTTCCTATGCAGCCATGGCGGTGAAGCTGGGGATTCCGAAAGCGCCGCGTGCGATTGGCCGGGCGAACGGGTCCAACATGCTGGCGCTGGTGATCCCCTGTCATCGGGTGATCCGGGCTGACGGTTCGCTCTGTGGCTACGCCGGCGGCCTCTGGCGCAAGCAGAGGCTCCTGGAGCACGAGCGGAAATACGTCCGGTGACGGAAATTGGGATGGTGCAACAAAACTCTTACTCGACTTGGGTGGGGTGTTCGGGACCGGTCAGTTTTTTGCCGGATAGTGCAATCGGTAGATACGCAGGTCTCCGTATTCAAAACCGCGATGGTTCACGTCGTTTCACGAACTGCGTCGGTTTGTCAATAAAGTGGAAAAAAAGGCGTAGAAAAATCCGCATTCAATGCAGAGGGTATGACGGATCGAAAAAAATCGAATAGTCCGGCGGTGCCTTTGAACAATCTGAACATAAGGCGCCACAGGGAAGCTTGCGGGGCGAGGGGAAAACTCTCGGTAGTTCAAAGGTCTTTGCGGCGACTTTTATCCCGGGGTTCGTCGTCGTTTGTGGCACCTGAGTGGTGTGCGTTACAGCGTGGTCACGGGGTGGTTAAGAATCGGAAACGGGCGGGATCGTGATTTGACGGCGGTAAGATTAGTGGGAATCTGCCGTTTGTTCTTTAGTAGTTAAGTGTGTGCTTGCGGCCTGATCCCCTCACGAGGATCGGGCCGCAATTTTTATTGGAAGGAACATCGGAAGCTGGAACCAAAAAATTGAGCGCGGGAATGTGCAGGGAAGCTTTGTTGCAGGAATGAAACGTGGATGTCACCTGCGTGCTATTGCCAGGGAAGTTTTGATCGGTTTCTTTAGGGTAATGCCATGCTGCAATGGCGTCGCGCTGGTGCATTTTTCTGGCATCTCCAATCCAGTCCTCAGGCATATTTCCAAAATGATTGCTCATCCTCGGCGCGGTCGAAAAATTGTTGCAAACGGTTCGGGCTGCGCGCGGACCTCATTTTTATTTTTGTTGGTCGCATTGATTTTTTCGCCACCGCTTCAAGCCGTCATTTTTTATTCAACCGGTGATCCCGACTATAACACGACTCCGCCGACTGGGGCCTTGGCGAATAGTGGCTGGCAGTGGGTTGGTTTTTGGGGTGGGTTTCAAGGTGTGCCGATTGGGCCACATTATTTCCTTACCGCCCGCCATGTCGGGGGGGCGGTGGGGGAGGCTTTCGTCCTGCGAGGCGTCGCTTACCCGACCACCGCATTTTTTGACGACCCCACGA
Organism: Verrucomicrobiota bacterium; assembly: GCA_025363395.1. GTDB lineage: Bacteria > Verrucomicrobiota > Verrucomicrobiia > Opitutales > Opitutaceae > Lacunisphaera. Next base: position 10,839 of record JANYDX010000387.1, on the reverse strand, counting down.
GTGATTTGCGTATTTGGCAAGTGAGCGGGACTTTTTCTTCCTGGCCTCTTTTTTACCGAGGAAAGGATGAAGTGGGCAAAACGTTCACGGTTTTTGGCCGCGGGATGATTCGAGGTGCAGAGGTGCGGGATGCCGCCACCGACGCCCTCCGCGGTTGGCAGTGGAAGGGAGGCGACGGAAGAATGCGGTGGGGCGAAAACGTTGTTGCGGCAATTTTTAAGGGAGATGCCAGGTGGGGACCGCTCCTTTACGCGAAGTTTAAGGCTTCAGGTGGTCGCAACGAAGCTCATCTGGCGTTGGGAGATTCCAGCGGGCCGATCTTCGTCAAGGCGGGTCCGGAATGGAAGCTGGCCGGGGTGGCGGCTTCGGTGGACTCCTCTTTTAACACTACGAACACGGGGCCCGGTTTCTCTGCGGCGATTTTTGATGTTCGCGGTCTCTACTATGGCGATAGCACGCACTGGAAGCTGGTCACAGGCCCGGCACTGGTGTGCAGCGGATTCTACATCACGCGGGTCTCGGCACATACGGACTGGATCGACGGTGTGATCGGAAAATGAATTGAAGTTGGAAACTGTTGGCGCCTTTCAAACTGACGCCGAGGAGCAGTTGCGTCAGGCAACCCCAGAGAATCGAGACAAATCCGGCCCTCTCGCTGAGCTGAATTTCAGCGCCGGCAAATCGTTGCAGGATTGAAACCTGGATTTCACCGAGCAGCCCTTGTCAAAAAATTTCGCAGCTTTTCACTGGTGGCATGCAAGCACCACCTCATATCGGAAGCGAAGGGCGAAGGCTATTTTCCATGACGGGTTTTCCCGCAAACCTTGGCGGGAATTCCGCGGCGGGCATCGCATGGTTTGTCCGCCCACAATGGCCAAAACGCCCCACGCTCACGCGAAGCTTTGGGCCGGCCATCGCTCCTTCCCGCTTATTCTCCCCCCGTGATCGACTGCCGTTGTAAACCACCGGCCCGGCTGCAGGGGCGGTTTTGACCGGACAGCGCCAAGCAGTTTTTTTTACCCATCATTCTTATCGAAAATGCACCCCAAGTTCGGTGGAAAGAAACGGGGAGTCCAAGTCCATGGCTTCAGCTTCGCGGCGCCTTCCTCCCAGTACTATGCTTGCTAGGTCTGCTGTCTCCACTGCGAGCCGTCATCTTCTTTTCCACGGCGGATACAAATTATAATACGGCTGCGCCTGCAGGATCTTTGCTGGGCAGCGGTTGGCAGTGGACTGGGATGTGGGATGGCTTTCAGGGCGCTCCGATCGGGCTCCATCATTTTCTGGCGGCTCGGCATATCGGCGGAATCGTGGGTGATGCGTTCGTCTTTAACGGCGTCAGCTACACGACAGTCGCATTGTTCGATGATCCTCTGAGCGATCTGCGCGTCTGGGAAGTCAGCGGGTCCTTTCCCGCGTGGGCCCCACTTTATCGCTCAAGCAATGAAGCCGGCAAGTCGCTCGTTGTTTTTGGCCGTGGGTTGACCCGCGGTCCCGAGGTTCGCGACGCCGCCAACAATTCGCTGCGCGGCTGGCAATGGGGGGCGGGGGACGGGCGATTGCGTTGGGGGCAGAATGACGTCCGCTCGGTGGTGGATGGTGGTTCGTATTGGGGCGCCCTGCTCTATGCGACGCTCGACGCCTCGGGCGGACCCAATGAAGCGCATCTGGCGTTGGGTGATTCGAGTGGCCCCGTGTTTATCAACGACGGCACCGGCTGGAAGCTGGCGGGAATTGCGGCGGCGGTGGATTCGTCCTTTAATACGACGAACAGCGGGACCGGTTTCAATGCGGCGATTTTTGATGCCCGTGGACTTTATTACGGCAGCAGCGGCAATTGGGGTTCGCTCATCACGGGAACGTTCCCGGTGCCCAGCGGATTTTATGCAACGAGAATCTCGGTGCGTACGGCGTGGATCGATGGGATCGTCCCGCCGGAGGTAGATTCGTCCGATGCGCCGCTGCTTCCTGCGGAGGGAATGGTGGCGTTCGTCGTGTTGCTTTTTGGAGCGGGCGCTTTTTCTATCAGGACTTCCCGCTCAGCCGTAAAATCGACCGAGTGAAAGGTTCATCGCACAGTTCAAAACGTGTGGGCAGGATTGTTTCTTCCGTCACGCGGAACAAAATAATTCCGGGACGAGTCGGGCCAGATTCGGGAGGAACGGGGAGTTCGTTCTCGGCTCGTTGGTTCCCTTGGTCCGTGCCGGTCGGGCCCGTTGGGCGATTTGGCCTGAAGTTCGGCGCCTTGATGGCTTTGTATTACCTCCTCATATTGACGCCGTTTTGCGACCGGCTGCTCTATGCCTATCTCGGCCTCAACGCTAGGATGGCCCACAGTATTTTGAACTGGTTCGGGCAAGACACTCATGTTTCCGAACTCACGATCCGGTCGGCGCGTTTTGCCATCGCGGTCCGACGGGGCTGTGATGCGATTGAGCCCTCCTGGTTTTTTTGTGCGGCCCTGCTTTCTTTTCCGGCTTCGTCCAGGCAGAAGGCCGTGGGGATTTTGGCTGGCACTGCGTTATTCCAGGCCTTGAATCTCATTCGTATCGTGAGTCTGTATTTTGTCGGGATCTTTTACCCGAAATTCTTCGGTACGGCTCATGTCGAAGTGTGGCCGGCGGTGTTTATCCTCGTGGCAATATTGCTTTGGCTGGGTTGGATCCGATGGGCGCAGCGGCCAGTTAAAGTGAGGCTAAATGGCGTCGCGTAAACTTATCGTTGGTTTTTTTTGGCGTTTCACCCTGCTGTACGGACTCCTGATTCTGCCGTGGCCGGGGTTGAACGAAATATATGGCAGCTATTTCCGGGCGCTTGGGCAGCGGGTGTTTGCGCATGAGAGTGGGCCGCGGCTTCTGCGCTTTGAAGCCGTGCCGGCGGATATCGGCCATCACCTCGATACGCGGATTGCCCTCGCCAACTGTAATCAGCTTGATCGCCAGGGCTCGGGTCCGGTGCGTTATTTGGAACTGGATACACGAGGAATCGGCTGGGTGCCGACGGCCCTGCTTCTGGCGTTAATCATGGCCACGCCCATTCCGTGGCGGAGAAAAACCTGGGCGATGTGGTGGGGCTTGTTGCTGATGCACGGTTTCATACTGTTTTCCGTGGCGGCTTATATTTGGAACGGCTCTACCGCGTTGTCGCTGCTCAGCCTGACCGCGTTTTGGAAACAGATCGCCGAAGGTCTGGAAGAAACCTTGATCACTCAAATGGGGGCGAGTTTCGTTGCGCCGGTGTTTATCTGGATTTTGGTTGCGATTCGCTCGCGGGATTTGGTGGCGTGGCGGAGCGGTGGGCCTGGGTCGTTGCGATTTAGCTCGAAGCGAGTAGGGTGAGTTAACCCTCAAGACGACTGTGGGTGGAATTTGATTTTTACCCAGTATTACCGAGTGCGGCAGGATTATTTTCGTTCAATGTTACATTTCGCAATGGTGGGGTCTTTTGTCTCAAGGCGTTCCGTCAATTACCCGATAGAATCTTTTTGAGAACCATCTGCGACACAGTGAATCTTCCGAGCATCCTCAGGTCAGGCGCGGATGTGGGGCCCAAGGCGGCGCGCGACCTGGTGCTGTGCTTGGACCGGGTTGAGCAACAGTGGGCCGGGGCGATTGCGTGGATTGGTTATTGGAACAGGTGGCCGCGACGCGGCGGGCTAGTGACAATGTTGCTGATCTTCGGTGCCGTTGGCGCGATTTCCTCCGCGCTGGAACTACCGCCTCCGCCCAGTGTGTTGAGGCCAACTCCGGAGCCGATGTCGCCGCCTGCTTGGGATGTGTTTCTTCCTCCGGTTGATCAAGCCGTCCCCGTATGGGGTGTTCCGGCAATCGCTGAATGGACCCGGACAGGAGCACCGGATGACAGTTTGATTCTCACGGGTGACTTGCTCTCCAACTTTGCCGCCCCGGATGAGGGCAAGGATTCCGAATTTCTCGTTTACGGGCAGACCACGGTCAACGATTCGATTCAAGCGCCTGCGTTGATCCAGCGCCTTGATGGACTCAAAGCCGCCATCACGCTCCCCACCTTGTTACCAGCTTGGTCGATGTATTTCATCTGGCCGAAAAACTCCAACGGGTACGGCAGCCCGGTCACAATTAATCAGACAGAGCTGTGGTGGCTGAACCCCGATGATAAGGTGACGCGCAATGAGAGGGTCTCACTCTATGGACGCAATTTGTCGCATGGTGGAGGCACGACCGCCTCCTGGATTTACGTCAAGCCTGCCGGTGCTGCCGGCCAGTGGGTCGCGCCGACCTCGGTGAATCCGTACCGGGTTGAGTTTTCAGTTCCTGCTTCGCTCAGCAATGGAACCTATGAAGTTTGGGTCCACAATGGACACGGCGGAAGTTACGGCTGGAGCGGTCCCCTCTCATTAACTGTGACTGACGCTTACCAGTGGAATGGCAGTATTTTTGATGTCCGTAATTATGGCGCAACTGGAGACGGTGTTACTGACGATGCAGATGCCATCAATGCGGCGAATTCTGCGGCGGGCAACTATCGCGACCTGACAGGACTCCACCCGACGCTCTATTTTCCCGCGGGCACTTATCTGATGCGCTACGGAGTGGGCTTGGAACATGATTTCCGGTATCTGGGGGACGGACGAGATCTCACGATCTTCCGATGCCATGCTAACTTTAATCAGCCGGTCCGGCAGGGAGATCCGATTGGGGGAAAACTTGGTCTGCTCATCGGGAACGGCGGGTACCTGCATGATGTGGAGGTGAGGGGCCTGGCTCTCGATGCCACGAGTAATTTTCGCGATGAAGGACAGGACGGCTGGGCCTTGAACGGCGGATGGGATAGCGGCTCGGATGTCCATTTGAGCGATCTCCGTATCAAGGTGGGCAATCCCGGTGGTTGTGCCTCAACCCATCAAACGAAGCGGCTATCCGTGGTGGGCTGCGAGTTTGTCGGCGGTGAGTTTTTTCTTTATCGCGATTACGGGGTCGAGATTCGGAACTGCACTTTTCTCAATGCCAATTATCAGATCACCTCAATCCATGAATTGACGGCCAGTAATTTCAGCATCACGGACTGTCGCTTTCAAGATCTGGATCTCCTGTCTCGTGCGGGCCGGGGGCAAGGCCGGTTACTCTCCGGCAATACCAATCAAGGGGCGCAATATCACGCCTACGTTGGCGACAATGTGACGGTGAATCTCGGTTCGGACCCAGGGGACAATGGGGGGGAGCAGATAATTTGCGAAGGAACCCTGAACACTTTCGATGGGGGATCTCCGACAATAGCGCAGCCGGATTCAATTACGTTTAATGACAAACTTACGACGGACTATCGCCGGGTCGCGGCGACTGCGGTGATCACCGCGGGAAAGGGTTTGGGGCAATACCGGTTGGTCACGGGTTCGGATGGCGACCGCACGATCACGGTTAGTCCGAACTGGAACGTCACTCCTGATGCTAGCAGCGCGGTACTGATCGAGGCAGGCACTTTTCAGTGGGCGATTTATCGCAATACGTTCGACGGGAAAAGTCATTACGCCAGTGATTATACGGCCATGAGCGCGATCCAGCCTGCCGGTGGATGCTACGATTGGATCGGAGACAATAATATTATCACCAACATGCGAACCGCATTATACGTGGCCGCAGTGCAGGATTTCGTCAGTCTCAAGAAACGGATTCATCCGTGTTTTTTCCACCTTTACTCCAACAATGTCATCCAATCGTGCTATCGGGGAATTTATGCGGGTTGCGGCAGTACGGGGAACGCGACCTTGGATCCGGGCACAGGCTTCATCGGAACAATCTTCCGGAATAATAGGTTGACGGACCTTTCCACCGTCGGCGTGGGCGAAACCACCTTTCAAACCACCGGACCAACGACCGCTGGCTGCCCGCTGGATATGACCCTGTTCGAGCACAATTTGTTTACGAACCTCCCCCAAGGTTTCGACTGTGACGTGGCCGGCCCGGCGCGGGTGAAAAACACCATCTTGTACAAAAACGTTTTTCAACTCGGCACGGCGGCTTTCGCGAACTCCTTCGGAATAAAAATTGCCGCGACCACGATTACGCCGGTTCTGATGCAAAATATCTGGATCGGCTTCGCGGCAACTTTCAGCGGCACCGCCAGTTCAGGCGAGATTGCAGAGGCGGGCAAACCAGTCGAAGCGCCGAAAGGAATTCGGGTACAACTCTGGAATTATTGAACGGCTTAGGTGCGTCCATGCAGGGGAATTCGCAATTAAGTGGATTTCGTAACGCATCCGACACCTCGGCGACGCCTTAATGTAACGAGTAAGGTCTTGAAGGAAAAGTGCCGGGCTCGGCACTCTTTGGGCGGTTTTCAGAGTCATGCGCGGGAGCAAAATTACTCCGGCGCACAATCTGCGAACCATTCCCGTGCTTTTGCTCAAGCGGCCTCCGTTTCGGCAAACGCCATTCCCTTCCATTCCATGTGCTGCGCCGAATTTGCACCTGCAGTAACTTCCCTCTCACGGAAGCGACGGGGCGAAGCTTGTCCGGAAAGTCTGCGCGATAGGCCCAGTCGGGCTCTTCGATTTATGCGCGGCGCGCAGCGTTTCTCCGTGAATTGCCGTGGGGCTGCGCCAGGGCGCGGAATTTTTGTCGCGTGAATCGTTCCTCCCGCGCACTTCGTTCGACCGTGGTGGTTTCAGCCTTTGGCTATTCGGCCCAAGCGTTGTCCCTTGTCGCCATCCCGCTTTACCTCACCACCATTGGAGCGGAAGGCTACGGGCTCATCGTAACTGTCATGGCCTTGATGGGCTATCTCGGATTCGCCGATGCCGGCTTGAGCTGGGGATCGATGATCTTGATCGCTCAGGCCCACGGCCGGGATGGTCGGAGAGAAATCGCCCATATCGTGCGACACAGTGCGGTGCTGGCGGCGGGCTCTGGCTTGATCGTGGCTCTGGCGGTCGGAGCGGTGCTCATCGCCGCCGGTGCGGGATGGCGTCTGCCCATGTTCGTGAAGCATCCCGAAGCCGACCGGCTGATCCTGATCGCAGGAATCCAACTGGGGTTGAATCTGCAGTTCGGTGTTTTCTACAATGTATTCCAAGGCCTTCAGGAAAGTTACTGGGCGGGCGTCTACCAAGGCTTGGCCCGGCTCTTGGGTCTGGGTGGCGCCATGCTGGCCGCATGGTATACCCGCAGCGTGGAAGCGGTCATGCTCGTGCAGCTTGGGATGACGGCTTTGAGTGGGGTGGCGGCCGCCATCCACGCGCGCCACCGGCATCCCTGGGCGTTCGCCCCCGGCTCATGGAGCGATGCCACCCAGTATCGCGCCCAGCTGCGTATCGGCGGCAAGAATTTCCTTTTGCAAATCGGGCGGACGCTGAGCGGCACCGCGCCGACCCTGGGCATCAGTTCGATCATCGGGCCGGCCGCGGTGCCATTTTATACCGTGCCGACCACGCTGTTGAGCCTGTTCTACACTCCCATCAACACATGGAGCGCGAGCATGCAGAGTGCCTACGGAGAAGCGTGGGTGTCGGGGGATCACGGCTGGGTTCGCGACGCGTTCAAGCGCTCATTGGAGCGGGCGCTGATTTTTGGCGGGCTCGGACTGGCTTTGTTCCTGTCACTTGGTGATTCATTCATCCGGATTTGGACGCATCAAAGGCTTTCGTTGGATGCCGCCATGGCCGCATCGGTCACCGGGATCGTGCTGACTGCGACGCTCCTCAGTGCCGGACAATTTCTTCTGACCGGGCTGAACCGGCACGGGCGCGCGGCGGTTGCGGAAATCGCGAACGGTTCGCTGGCGTTGGTTATGGTCGTGCTGGCGGTGCGCTCACTGGGACTTGGTGCGGTGGGAATCGGCGTGGTGGGCGCGGCGATGATCACCTCCGCCTGGGTGTTGCGGCGCGAAATCGCTGCGCAACTCGGGCCGGGGTCGTTTCCAGGAATTCGATTTGTGCTCAAGGTTTGCGTGGCGACCGCCGCCGCGACCGTGGCGGCGAAATTCATCCAATTCGGGGCGAGTGGTGATGGACTAAGAACCGTGCTTCAGCTTCTTGTCGCGGGTTGCGCCGGCGGCGCGGTGTACTTTGGCACCGCGCTCGGTTTCAGGCTCGTGGCTTTTGGAGAAGCGGCGGCGTTCGGTTGGAAACTTCGGGAGCGCGTGTTTGCGGCGCGGCCTTGAACCGATTGAGCGCTCCACTTCTTCCCGGATTAGTCCGGCGCAACCACGCATTTTCCACCTGCTATTTTTCCAACTGAGGACAGCTCATGAATGTTTTTCGCTCTATCAATGCTTTTTGGAATGTTTGCCTTGAGGATTCCGATTTCAGACGGCTCGGCCGGCCTCCGGGGTGGTCAGTGTTATTTCACTATCAGGGACGCTGGCATGACCGCCGCAAGGTCCCCATGCCGGTCAAAAAATACTCATTCCTGTTTCTCGGGCGACCACTGGAGTTTGAACTGACGGACAAGTATATCGGCGCGTTCAAGGGGGTGTTTAATGATCGGGAATATGATTGCGCCTCGGAGTTCGCGGTCGCCCCGCGCAGGATTCTTGATCTAGGCGGCAATATTGGTTTTGGCTCGGTCTTTCTGGCGAAATTATTTCCGGAGGCAGAATTTGCCGTGGTGGAACCGGACCCTCGCAATCTCGCGCTGCTGAAGACGAATCTCCGGCTCAACCAAGTCCCGGCGCGAGTGATCGCTGGCGCCATCGGGTCAACGGCGGGCACCTTGAAATTGCGCTTTGGCGATAATCCGACGTGTTCCTCGATGACGGGCACGGGAATGCACGATCTCGCGGACGCGGTGGAAGTTAAAGTGACGACGATTCCACAAGTGATGGCGCAGGCGGGTTGGAGCGAGGTCGATCTCGTCAAGATTGACATCGAAGGTGCGGAGGAAGACTTGCTGGCCCGTGATAATCAATGGCTGGCGCGGGTGGGGGCGATCATCCTTGAAATTCACCCCAACACCACGGTCGAGCGCCTCAACGTCCACCTGGCTCCCTTCGGGTTCACCCTCAAACGTTTCGGGTCCGGTCGGGAGCCGGTGTATTTCGCGCGAAAAAATCGTCGATGAAGATATTGATTCTCGCCGATGCTGTGGTTCCGGTCCCTCCGACAACTTACGGTGGCACGGAACGAGTCGTGGACATGATCTGCCGCGGATTAGTCCAGCGGGGCCACGAGGTGCATCTGGTCGCCGCCCCCGGCTCGCGGGATTATGGCGGTGGGCTCACCATTCACCGCGCCCCCACTGCGGCCTACCTGAGCCGGGCGGCGAGAAAGCTGTGGTTTCAGATTATCGTGCTGCGGGCCGCCGCGGGCGTGGATGTGGTCATAAATCATGGCCGTTTGGATTACCTTGAAATTTTGTATCGGACGAGAAAGCCGGTGATTCACTGGTTTCACAATCCGCTGAACGGAAACGAAGTGGATTATATAACAAGTCGCCGGAAACACGGGGACTATTTTGTCGGCATCAGCCAGTCGCACATCTCAGCCGGCTCGGCGGTTTCCCGCTTCACCGTGGTGCACAATGCGGTGAACATAGCGGTGATTCCATTTTCTTCCTCTCCCGCTGCCCCGCCGTATCTACTCTTCCTCGGTCGCCTGACCCACAACAAGGGAGTGCATCTGGCGATCAATGCCGCTGAGCGTGCGGGCATGAAATTGGTGATCGGCGGAAATATTTCACACGAAGCCGGTGGCGTTGATTATTTCAATGCTTCGATCAAGCCCCGCCTTGGTCCGGCCTGCGCCTGGATCGGACCGTATGACGAAGCCACGCGCGTGAAGCTCGTCGCCGGGGCGACTGCACTTTTGTTTCCGATCCAGTGGCAGGAGCCGTTTGGCCTGGTGATGATCGAAGCTCTGGCGGCGGGAGTCCCGGTGATCGCGTCGCGGATCGCATCCACTCCCGAGGTCGTCGTTCACGGCGAGACCGGATTTCTCTGCGAATCCGAGGATGAAATGGTCGGAGCGATTCAAAACGTGGGTAAGATCTCCCGCGCGCAGTGCCGGGCCAGTGTGGAGGAGCGATTCAGTGAGCCCGTTTTCATGGGAAAGGTGGAGCAGTTGATCAGGCGGGCGGTTGCGGCGAAATCCTGATGCCAAAAGAAATCCTCATTCATTTTTCACCGCTGGCCGCCATTGGCGGCTGCGAGGTCAATTGTTTGCGCGTGCTCGAAGGCCTGGCCGGCTACGATCATCAGGTGGTGGTCTTTGACGAGCGCGGGCCCATGTCGGATCGATGGGAGGCGGCGGGGGCCAAAGTGCAGCACTTGAGCGCGTGGCGAAAAGGCCGGCGGGCTTTTCAGACCGCTCTCGCCGAGTGGGCGCGTGGCCGGGCCGAACCCCAGGGAGTGTTCTACTGGAGCACGAGCCGACTGCCTTTTGTCCTGGAGGTTTTTCGTGGTTGGGCCGCGCCTTGGGCCGTGCATCTTGGGAATCCGATTGCCGGAAACTTTACCGCCCGGGCCCGACGGGTGCTCCAGGAATATACTTTCCGCATCCCGACCAACATTACGCTGGTCGCATGCTCCGGACACGTTGCCGTCACTCATCAAGGCGCGGCGTATTTCCGGAGATTTCCGATTAAGACGGTGTATAATCCGGTCGGGCGGGCCTTTGATCGGCCTCGGGTTCACCGGTCGCTCCCCATCGGCAGCGGCCCGAGGGTGGGAATGGTCGCGCGCCTCGATTCGATCAAGGATCATGTCACTTTGATTCGGGCGCTGGCTGCAATCAAACTGGCGCGAGCCGATGTTATCCTCGAGTTCGCCGGTGCGGGAGACCTGCAGGAGTTTCTGCTCCAGGAGGCGGACCGAATGGGCGTGACAGACCGCGTGCGGTTTTTGGGTTCGGTGACCGATGTGGCCGAC
>JANYDX010000369.1 GCA_025363395.1 Verrucomicrobiota bacterium | reverse complement strand
GGGGTGCCCTCACCCCGCGAGGCATGCGCGGCGCAACCTGAAATCAACGGGGTGAGGGCACCCCGCCCACAAAATCCGACAGTTGGATTTGTTTCAAATGCCTCGGATCTTGCCGCGAGGCTCTTTGCTTTGGTCGGGCGCAGACTCCGTTCCGCGCCAAGCCGTCCTGGCCAAATCGCATCCGCGCCACGCTGGCCGGGCGCCTTTCCGGCGGGCAGCGGAGTGCCCGCCCTACCCGTGGATTCAATTATCCGGCGCTGCGCCCTGCTGTTTTCGCTGCTCTCGCTCACCGGTGCGTTCGCGGCGTTCACGCCCACCGAATGGCAGCACCGGCAAACGCTCGCCGTCGCCGCCCCCGGACTGGTCCGCGTCGATCTGCCGGCGGCTTCGTTCGACGCCGCCGGGCCGCAGCAGGAAGATTTCCGGGTGACCGACGCCAGCGGCCACGAGATCGCACTCCTGCTCGACCGTCCGCCGGCGCCGGTGGCGCGCACCCTCCGCCCCGGCGCCTTTGAAGTGAAACTGGATTCCGGTGCGACGCGGCTCTTGATCACCACCGGCACGACCGCGCCCCTCGCTGCGCTCTCGCTGGAAACCCCGGCACCTTTTTTCCTGCGCGCGGCGACGGTGGAAATTTCGGACGACAACACGAGTTGGACCACGCTTGACCAGGGACTGCCGCTTTTCCGCCAGTGGGGCGCGGAGAAACTCACGATCGATCTCGGTGCCCGCTCCGCCGCCTTCGTGCGGGTGACAATCAACGATCACCGTGCTTCTCCGCTGATTTTCACCGGGGCCTTGCTCAGCTTGAACGCCGGACCGGCTCCGGCGCTCGTGCCCATCGGGGCGACCATCGCCAGCCGCGATGAATTTGCCGGCGAGACCGTGCTCACGCTCGCGCTCGACGGCCGCCATGTGCCGCTCGCCTCGCTCGGGCTTGCCACGGCGGAGCCGCTGTTCATGCGCCGCGTCACCGTGGCGGTGCGCGAGGTGAACGGCGCCGTTTCCAGTGAGCGCACCGTCGGGGCGGGCACGGTTTATCGCGTCGCCCTCGACGGCGCCCCGGCCCGCGCCCAGCTCGATGTGCCGCTGGAATTCACCCCGCTCACGCGCGAACTGCTCGTGCACATTCACAATGGCGATTCGCCGCCCCTCGCCCTCGACGGCGTGCAACTGAAACGCCGCGCCCTCAACCTGCTGTTCATGGCGCCCGCCGCCGGCACCTACACCTTGTTATCCGGCAATGCGCAGGCCACCGCGCCGCACTATGATCTTGCCGCGTTCGCCGGCGAGATGCGCGAAGCGAGCGCCGCCACGGTGGTCCCGGGCGAACTTGAAGCCATGCCCGGCTACCACCCGCGTGAATCGCTCGGTGCCGCACCGCTCCCCGATGTTCCGCTGACGGGTGCGCCGCTCGACGCGAAGGACTGGCCGCACCGCCGCTCGCTCCAACTCACCCGCGCCGGCGTGCAGGAATTGGAACTCGATCCCGCGGTGCTGGCGAAAGCCCAGTCCGACTTCAGCGATCTGCGCGTGTTGCGCGCCGGCAATCAGATCCCGTACGTGTTGGAACAACCCTCACTCGCCCGCGCATTGACTTTGAACGCGGTCGCGTCGCCCGATGCCAAACGCCCGTCCGTCAGCGTGTGGCAACTGCGCCTGCCGCACTCGGGTCTGCCGGTCCGGCGGCTGGTGTTGACGTCCGCCACCCCGTTGTTTCAGCGGCAATTCCGGTTCTACGAAAAACTCACCGATCAAAACGGCGGCAAATATGAAATCACCCTCGCGGCCGGCCCATGGAGCCGCACGCCGGAGCCCGGCGTACCCGAGACCCGGGTATTTGAAATCACTGATCGCACCCGCACCGACACGCTTTGGCTCGAGACCGACAATGGCGACAACCCCGCCATCGTCCTTAGCGCCGTGCAGGCGGTGTATCCCGTCGTGCGCTTGATCTTCAAGACCGTCGAAACCGACGGCCTCGTACTGGCCTATGGCAATGCATCGGCCAACGCCCCGCGCTACGATCTCAGCCTCGTCGCCGTGAAACTGCTGACCTCGCCCCGCACTCCCGCCAGGCTCAGCGCCGGCGAGCCGGATTCCACCGAAGATAAAAATCCCTTTGCCGGTCTGAGCGGTGGCCACCTTTTTTGGGCCGCCCTTGCCTTGGTGGTCGTCGTGCTGCTGGGCGTGGTCGCGAAATTGCTGCCGAAGCCGCCGGCGGGATAGCCTGGCAGAATTGCGCACGAAACGCGCGAAATGTGCGCAAATTGGTCGGGAAGACTGCCCGCTCAACCGTCTTCGTTGGGGCATGGGTCGTCACCTTTCATAGCTCCAATTCGAAATCAATTTCGAGTAGGCCGCGGTCATAGAAATCCTTTGCCTCTCAGCCGTAACGCAGTTGAGGTCACTACGAAACACAGGCATGTGAATACCTCAGAGGAAAACTTGACGACGGCGTTTTATCACCAAAAAGTGGAGCCCGTTTCCCCGATTTTCTTCCGGAGCTCTCACTCTGGGATTTCGTGTATTTGGTATTTTGTGGTCATGATTCTGAAAAAATACGGCTCAGCAAAGATCCTCGGGGCAAGTTCACCCGACTGACGCGGGCCCCGAGGCATTTGAAACAAATCCAACTGGCGGATCTTGTTTTTTCAGGATTTTGCCTTTGCCGCCTCTTGCTTTTCGAAGGCGGCTTCCTAGCTTACCGGGCATGTTGCCCAATACCCTCCGTCATGTTCAAGGCTGTCTGTTGCGCAGTGCGCTCGCGTCTCTTGGCCTCGCTCTTCTTGTGCCCAGCCTGCGCGCCGCGGGCGAGGCGGTCGAAATGGAGGCCGATCTCCATGGCGCGGTGGGCAAACTCAAGGACGTCGTGCGGCAAAGGGATCCTGAAGTGGACTCTGCTTCCGACGAGGGCACGCAGGCTCTGGCGCGCATGAAACTGCCCCCGGGGCTCGTCGCCAGCCTGTGGGCCGCCGAACCGATGTTCGCCAATCCCGTCGCTTTTAATTTCGATGAAAAGGGCCGGGTCTTCGTCGCCGAAACCTTCCGCTATCGCACCAGTGTCCTGGATATCCGCGACTACATGTG
>JANYDX010000348.1 GCA_025363395.1 Verrucomicrobiota bacterium | reverse complement strand
TCGTGAATTCTGCACTCATTTGTAGGAGCCTGCTTGCAGGCGACTCCGCGCTTGATCGGTTAAAGGGGGTTCCGCCTCGCCTGCAAGCAGGCTCCTACATTTCAATCATCTGCCCCCTTTTTCGTGTGATTTCGTGTTTTTCGTGGGCAAATCTCCGATCCTGATCCAGCTCAATCACTGACCAATCGTGAATCAAGTCACTCAACTCATCCCGCATCGTCCGCCGTTCCTGTTTGTGGACGAAATTGTTTCCCAAACCGGCGACTCACTCGTGGCCAAACGCACCTGGCGCGCCGAGGAGGATTTCTACAAGGGCCATTACCCCGGCGCACCAATCACCCCCGGGGTGTTGTTATGCGAATCCGTTTTTCAAACCGGCGCGTTGCTGCTCGCGAGCAAGTTCGCCGCCTCGGGCAAACCTGACGGCGTGCCGCTGCTGGCCAAGGTGGAAAATGTCCGGTTTCGCAGTCCGGTCTATCCCGGCGACACGACTCACATCGAAGTGAAGATCAACGAAAAGGCGGGCGGCTTTTATATGATGTCGGGCAACATCAAGAACGGAGACAAGCGCGTGCTGAGCGTCGATTTCTCGGTGGCATGGAAAACCCCGGAAAAGCCCGCATGAGCGATTTCCTCAACATCGCCGGCAAGACTTTCCTCGTCATGGGCGTGGCCAATCGCAAGAGCGTGGCCTGGCACATCGCGAAATCCATCGAAGAGCAGGGCGCGCGTGTGGTTTACAGCGTGCGTTCCGAGGTGAGGAAAAAATCCCTCGAAACCCTGCTGGCCGGCAAGCCGGTTTTCCTCTGCGACGTCGAGGAAGAGGGCGCATGTGCGCGGCTTGCGGCGGAAGTAGCGGCCGCCGGTCTCGCGCCCCTGCAGGGCGTCGTTCATTCGATCGCGTTTGCGAACTACAGTGAGGGCTTTAAGGCGTTCCACGAAACGAAGCGAAAGGATTTTCTCCAGGCCAACGCCATCTCCGCCTTTTCTTTTGTCGAACTGGCCAATGCCTTGAAACCGCATCTGGCGCGCAACGCGTCGGTGGTCACGATTGGCATCTCGTCGCTGACCGTCACACCCGACAATTACGGGTACATGGGGCCGATCAAAGCCGCGCTCGAGTCCTCCGCACGATTTCTCGCCAAGTCGTTCAGTGCGGATACAGAAGTTCGTTTCAACGTCGTAGGCGCAGGTCCGCTCAAGACCAGCGCATCGGCGGGTATTCCGGGGTACATCGAGAGTTATCTGTACGCAGAAAAACTGACTTTCCGGAGACGCAATCTTGAGACTCAGGAAGTCGCCAACGTCGCGCTGTTCCTGTTGAGCGAACGCAGCAGCGGCATCAACGGCGGGACGCTGGTCGTCGACGCCGGGCTGGGCAGCAATTTCTTCGACAAGGATATCGTCCGACTCGCGATGCGACCGGAAACACCGGTCAAGCCCGCGTGACCCGATTCTTCACCGCATGAAATTCGCCCACGCCTGCATTGAGTCCTTGGCCACGGTATTGCCTGACGAAATTTGGACTTCCGAACAGATCGAGGACCGGCTGCGTCCAGTGTACGAACGCCTCAAGCTGCCCGCCGGCCGGTTGGAACTCATGACCGGCATCAAGGCCCGCCGGATGTGGCCGGCAGGGACGCGCCCTTCCGACGCCAGCGCGGCCGCGGGACGGGCGGTATTGAAAAATTCCTTCTTCAAAGCTGATCAGATTGAGGCGTTCATTCATTGTGCGGTGTCGCGTGACATGCTCGAGCCAGCCACCGCGTCATTTGCCCATCACAAAATCGGTTTGGGCCCGCGCGCTCAGGTCTTCGATTTGTCCAATGCGTGTCTCGGTTTTCTCAATGGACTAGTGACGCTCGGCGCTATGATCGACGCCGGGCAAATCCGCTGCGGCATGGTCGTCGCCGGGGAAAACGGGCGTCCATTAGTGGAGCAGACTTTGCAGCAATTGCTGGACCCCGCGCTGAGTCGCAACGACATCAAGCCGTTCTTTGCCAACCTCACGATCGGTTCTGGCGCCGTGGCGGCGATAATGTGCCACGAAAATTTGCTGCCCGCCGGACCCAAGCACCGGTTGGTCGCCGGCGCCGCACTGGCCGCGACGCAACACAGCGAACTTTGCCAGGGCGACACCGCGGGCGGCGGACTCCAGATGCAGACAGACTCCGAACAATTGCTGTTGGCGGGCGTGCAGGTCGCGCTCGAGACGTGGAAACGCTTTGAGCAGGAGAGCAGCTGGACGCGCGAAACACCGGCCCGTTTCATCTGCCACCAAGTCGGCAGCACGCACCGGCGAAAACTCTACGAGACGGTTGGACTCGATCTGTGCCGGGATTTTTCCACCTTTGAAACGCTCGGCAATACCGGTTCAGCCGCGTTGCCGACTGCGCTGGCGCTGGCCGTGGAGCAAGGCGCGGTGAAGCTCGGTGACAAAGTCGCGCTGCTGGGCATCGGCAGTGGGATCAACAGCCTGATGCTCGCCGTCGAATGGTGATGATGACGGACAGACTATTTAACCACGGATTTCACGGATGAACCCTGAGGCAATCTGCAGAATAAATTCTGCCAGGAATGGAGAACCGGTGGTGGAGCGCGGGGCTTCCCACGCGCTTTTTTGGTTTTGCTCGACTGTAGGAGCGGCTCCTCTGTTTCGTGCCCATACCTGCGTTTCGTGGGCAGACTTTTTCTCCGCCCGGCCTTAATCCACCATGCCGACACCGCTCCCAGATTGGCTGCGCGCCCAGTATCCATTCGAACCGAAACGATTCGATACGGGTCGCGGCGTCATGAGCTATCTGGATGAAGGCCAGGGCGACGAAGCCGTTGTCATGGTCCATGGCAATCCCACCTGGTCGTTCTATTATCGGAATCTGGTGCTGGGCTTGCGGGAGGGGATGCGCTGCATCGTGCCTGACCACCTGGGCTGTGGTTTATCGGATAAGCCCCAGGCTTTTAATTACACGCTGGGCGAGCACATCAAAAATCTCCGAGCGCTGCTCGATAACCTCGGGCTCAAGAAAATCCACCTGATCGTCCACGATTGGGGCGGTCCGATTGGGCTGGGCACGGCGTTAATCAAACCCGGCCAACTCGGGCGGGTGGTGATTCTCAACACCGCTGCCTTTGCCGATACTGTTGTCCCGGCCCGGATTCGGCTTTGCCGGGTTCCGGTACTGGGGGAACTGCTCGTGCGCGGCTTTAACGGCTTTGCCTGGCCGGCGACGTGGATGTCGGTGACCAAGCCCTTGGCGCACGATGTGAAACGCGCTTATCTTTATCCTTATAACAATTGGGCCAACCGGATCGCGACGCACCGGTTTGTGGTGGATATCCCGAGTGGGCAAGGGAGCGCCAGTGATCGAGCCCTGGCCGAATTTGAACCCAAGCTCGCGTTACTGCGCGATCGCCCCGTTCGCATTCTGTGGGGTGGTCAGGATTTCTGT
>JANYDX010000265.1 GCA_025363395.1 Verrucomicrobiota bacterium | reverse complement strand
GAAGTTGCTCGGCGCGGCGTCCGTGCCCGAAAACGCACAACCGGCCCCGCAGAAAAACGACGCAGCGGCGTAGTCGCAACCCGTCATACCCATGCCCAAGAAAGGCCAGCGGAAGGAAAAGTTTTTTGCGGGCGACGCGAGCGATGCGGCCGGGTTCGCCGCACTTGCGACCGCGTACCTGGACGCGCTGCGCGTGCTCAACTACTCGGAGAAAACCGTCGAGAGCCGCGCCCACCACCTCCGGGAATTTATCAAGTGGGCGATCGACCGCTCGCTCTCCCGCCCGGCTGAAATTACCAAGCCGATCCTCGAACGGTACCAGCGCCATCTCTACCACTACCGGAAAAAGAACGGCGAGCCGCTCTCGTTCCGCTCGCAGCACGGGTGCTTGGTGCCGGTGCGGGCCTTCTTCAAATGGCTGTGCCGTCACAATCACCTGCTCGCCAATCCCGCCGCCGATCTTGAGTTGCCCCGGGCCGAAAAGCGTTTGCCCAGGCATGTGCTGACCGCATCCGAAGCCGAGCGCGTCATCGCGCTGCCCGACGTGGCCGAGCCGCTCGGGCTGCGCGACCGGGCGATCTTGGAAACGCTTTACTCAACGGGTTTGCGCCGGATGGAACTCGCCCACCTGAAACTCTACGACCTCGACCAGGAGCGCGGCACGGTGTTCATCCGCCAGGGCAAAGGGAAAAAGGACCGGATGATCCCGATGGGCGCGCGCGCGTTTGGCTGGGTGCGCCGCTACCTCGACGAGGCGCGGGCGTCGCTCGCCCTCACGCCCGACGACGGGCTCGTTTTTTTGACCAACGTCGGGCTCGTCTTTGAGCCCAACCGGCTCACGCAGATCGTCCGCTCTTACGTCGACGCGGCCGAGATCGGCAAGACCGGGTCCTGTCATCTCTTCCGCCACACCTGCGCGACCTTGATGCTCGAGGGCGGGGCCGACATCCGTTTCATCCAGCAGTTGCTCGGTCATGAAAAGTTGGAGACGACCCAAATTTATGCGCAGGTGAGCATCCGCATGTTGAAGGAAGTCCACACGAGGACCCACCCGGCCCGGCTCACGCCCGAGGCGAAGAGGACGGAGCCAACGACCCCCGTCGCAGACAACCCGGAGCTGGTCGCCGAACTGGCCGAGGAAGAAGCCGAGCTTGCGGAGGAAGACGAGGCTCCGTAAGGTGTGCCCATGACCACGGAAATCATTTTTGAAGTCAGGGAGGACGAGACCGATGGCGGTTACACCGCTGCGGCGCTCGGACACGACATCTTCACCGAAGGCGATACCCTGGAGGCGCTGCGCACCAATGTGCGCGAGGCCGTGCAGTGCCATTTTGGCGACGGCGTGCCCGGCCCGCTCCCCCGGATGATCCGGCTGCATTTTGTGCGCGACGAAGTGCTCGCCACATGAAAATCCCGCGCGACCTCAGCGGCGCCGATCTGGTGAAGGTGCTGCGTGCGCTCGGCTACGAACGCACGCGACAGGATGGTTCGCACATCCGGCTGACGACCCAGCAGGGCGGCCAGCACCACGTCACGGTGCCCAATCACAGCCCGATCAAACTCGGCACGCTGCGCGGCATCCTCAAAGCCGTGGCCGCGCACCACAAGCTGACCGTCGATGAGCTGGGCCGTCAGCTCGGCTTGTAGCGGTCAAAGCCGCGGATGAGCGGAGAGCGGTGCCACCCGGCGCACGCCGCCCGTTAAACGCCAAAGAAACGGCTCGCCGCTTCTTCTCCAGCCGCTCATCTTCGGCACTCGATGACGGCGACCACCCCACGCACGACGACCAGCCCGCGCAGCCACCGACGCGCTTGCCGCGCCGTAGCTGCTCGGAGCGAAGGCGGGCGCCCGGCAAAACGCATCGCGGGATCAAAAACCGCGTCTAGGAATTTTTTTGCCGCTCCACCAAAACCGCACCCAGACAACGCGACGCAAACGCTTGGAACGCATCAGGAAAATTACGGCTGCATCTACGATTTTGCACCAGGCTGTGCTGTAGCCCCAAACAGTGAAGCGGAGAAGCGCGCCGCTGCCGCTGCGGGCACCGGAGCAGGATCTTCTTTTGATATTTCGCTCCATGGTAAAAGAATTGGCTCAGCTACCGTCGATGTTTACTCGACCACCTCTTCTTCG
>JANYDX010000242.1 GCA_025363395.1 Verrucomicrobiota bacterium | reverse complement strand
CGCCGGACTTCACGTCCTGTCAGCCACCACGCCGCGGCGGTCAGGCCGGCGGTCATCACAAAGACCGCCCAGGGCAGCAGCGTACTGCGCCGGGACAGGGGTTTCTGCGCAGACAGAATCGGCATCGGCCGAATCTGCGCAGCCCCGCCGGCAAGGCGACACTGTTTTTCCGAAAAGCGACCGACCGCTGCATCTCAGTTTTATCCATATTCGTTGCGAACTTCCAGGGCCGCCACTGGCGATCATTTATCTTGTAAGAGCCCGCCAACAGGCGCGTGCATTCCCACAAAACCCGGGTGGACTCCGGAGCGGGAGACCCACAGCGAATAAAAAAAAGTTACGTCCCCATCTGCCGCGCCAGCCACTCCGCCGCCGTGCCGCCGGCCGGCTGCGCGAGCAGGGCCCGCAGCCGCGCCGCCTGCGCCCGCGTGCGTTCGACGCGCTCGACGTTACCCGCGCATTCGCTCAGCTGTTCCGCCAGCGCCTCGGGAGTGGCCGCGCCCTGAATAAACTCCGGATACATTGCTTCCTTCAGCAGAAGATTGGCGATGCCGATATATTCCACCTTCACCAACAGGCGGCCCAAAAAATAAGTCAGCAGGTCCGTCCGGTACGTCAATGCACCGGGAATTCCCGCAAGCGCGCAATGCATGGACATCGTGCCGCTCGCCGTCAGCACGGCACTGGCCCGCACCGGTCCGCCGGCTGCGCCCGTGCTGAACATTTTCACCGTCGGCGGCGGATTCGCCGCCTGCAGTACCGCGAAAATTTCCTGCCCCGGGTAAAGCACCACCGCGTCACGCTTGATGCCCGACAAACGGTACGCTTCCAACAGCACCGGGAAAATCCGCTTCACGACCTGTTTGCGACTGCCCGGCAGCAGCAGCACCGGGCCCGCCGCGTCAAACTTCACCGGCGCCCTGTAGTCGGGCGCGGCAAACGGATGCCCCACAAACTCGACCGGCAAGGCCGTGTCCGCATAACACGCCGGCTCGAACGGAAAAATCGCCGCGAGTCCATCGAGATGACGCGCCATTTCAAAACGCCGTCCGGCCCGCGACGCCCAGATTTGCGGACTGATATAGTACAACGTTTTTGTCGCTCCACCCGCCTTGGCCGAAAAGCCCTGCGCAAAAAGCCCCGCCGCGATCCGCAGGTTCAACCCCGATGAATCGACAAAACACACCGCCCGCGGCCGGTGTTGCCCCACCCAGCGCACCACGTCGGCAATCAGCCGCCGGTAATAGGTGAGCTTGGTCAGCACCGCAAACCCCATCGCGGAGCCCGTGGTCAGATCGCAGAGCAGTTGTGCGCCGGCCGCTTCCAGCTTCGGCCCGCCCAGCGCACAGATTTTTAAATCCGGAGTGCGTCCGCACAATTCGCGCACCACGCGCGCCGCGTGTTCATCGCCGGAATGTTCACCGGCAACGATCAACAGATCGACTGGACCGGAAATGGGCGCGGCCAGGCCGGTTGCAACAACCGCTTTGCTCATTGCCGCCGCTCCTCAGTAGTTGTTGCGCTGGGCGGCGTGTCCTCACCCCGCGATGCGCGACTGGCGCGAGTGCAATCCTCCGGCCTTCTCCACGGCGAAGGGAGTCGCGAACTGATCCCGCCAAGGACTTCCGGGTTACCGTTCATTTCGCCGCCTTCCGGATCTGATCCGTGATGGTGATTGCCACTTCGAGCGCCGACTTGCCCAGCGCCGCGCCGACTTTTGGTTGCTTCGCCTGGGTCACGCTGTCGACAAAATGCGCCAGCTCAATCGCGAGCGGCTCGCCTTTCTCAATGGGAATTTCATGCACTGGAATCGAGTTCCCGTCACCCGCTTTGGCGAGGCCGATCTTCAGCTTCACCCCGTACGCGATGATGTCGCTCCTTTTCACCAGGTGTCCCTTCTGATTCATGAAATCCAGCGAGAGATAAGCGTTGTCCTGGAACACGCGGATCTCGCGATTCTTTTTCATGCTCATGCGACTAGCGCTGAGATTCGCCACGCAGCCGTTTTCAAACTCGACGCGAGCGTTGGCGATATCCTCGGTCTTAGAAAGCACGCTGATGCCCACGCTGTCGATCTTGCGGATGGGTGACTTCACGAGCGCGAGGACGATGCCGATGTCATGAATCATGAGATCGAGCACCACACCCACCTCCGTCCCGCGCGTTTGATAAGGGGCGAGCCGCTCGGTGGTGATGTATTGCGGCCGGCCGGTGTGTTTTTCGAGATAGCTCATCACCGGATTGAAATGTTCGACGTGGCCGACCTGCACCAGGCAGTTGTACTGGCGGGCGGCGGCGACCACTTGCTCCGCCTCCTCCAGGCTGGCACACAACGGTTTTTCAATCAGCAGATGGCAGCCCTTCGCCAACAGAGGCAGTGCGACAAGCGCATGTTTGTCCGTCGGGACCACGACGCTGATTGCATCGCAGGCTTCGCCCAACTCCTCGATCGTGGCGAAACGCTGGCAGTTGTGCCGGGCGCAGATTTCCGCCGCACGTGTATCATTCGCCTCGAAGATACCGGTCAACTCGGCGCCGGGCAGCGTGGCGTAGATGCGGGCGTGATGCTGACCCAACGAACCGACCCCCGCGACACCGCACTTGATTTTTGGCTTGGCCATCGGGCGATGCTCAATTCGTCCGCGCCGTGAGGCAACAGCGATGTTGAATGGTCCATACCAACGAACAACAGCCCGGCCCGTTTGCGTGCCCCTCCGACGCATGTGGCATCGCGCCCCTATCATCGTTTGCTCTTCAAATTCCGATTGCGAACGTTCCGCACTCCACTGAGCTTTCTCCTGCTTTCATGTACATCCCACTCCGTTCCTTCCACTGGGTGACGCGCGCCCTGGCCGCCGCCTTC
>JANYDX010000122.1 GCA_025363395.1 Verrucomicrobiota bacterium | reverse complement strand
TATTTCAAAAGTTCGGCTTGCCCGCTCGGCGGGCGTTGCTGATCTGAAGCGTTCGGCGCAGAAAATGAAGTTCCTCAACATCGATCTTGAGATCACGTCTCGCCGTAGACCGTCCGCGTTATTGACCGAGTTTGCTGATCGAGTTCTCATCTTGTACGACGGAAAGGTCGCCGGTGTTTACTTCACGGCAGTTGAGCTTAGCTCGTGTCCTAAGGCAGAGGGCAAAGTGTTGGCGGGAATATTGTCGTTGCTGGCGGGGCTTTCCAAAAAAGGAAGAGAAGAGCTGGCGAAGGCCCGCTTGAAGCGCATCGATATCGGCTATTCCAAAGCCAAAGGAGAGAGGTTCGAGCACTCTTTCTCGCCCGCGCTTTTGCGCGCGGTATCAGGCTACGGCTGCGAACTCGGCATTACCGTATACGAAGAAAAGACGGAGCCGAACCCAGAAGGTTCTGTGGAGCGAAGCCGACACAGGACCCTTGATGAACAAGCCCGTCATGAATGAGTTTCGGCGCCCGTCCGCAGTTTATGCGGATTGTGTTTGGGCCGGTGGTGGCGCGGTGCGCGTGAAGTCTGATTGAGACCGCCGCGGATTGGTCTCATTTCGACTCTCGACCGCGATTTTGACTGTGCGCAGGAGCGGATGGCCGAGTCTTTCTGCGCTTTGCCGTACGTTTGGTCGTGAGCATGCAAAGCGGTGGCTGGCGAGTTCCTGGAGTGTGACTCGCACCGCACGATTGATTGGCTTCTTAGTCTTCATCGTTGGCCGGACGGAGGTGCGCGGGCCAGGCGCGGTAACGTGCCGACGCGCACGAGCGAGAAGCGCGCGCAATGGGGACAGCGCAGATGCCACTGCGGCGGCTCGTCGGCTTTGGCGCACACGACGATGGGTACCGCGAGCAGCGTCTCGACCGCGGCGCGTTTTTTCTTCGCCGCCGGATGCCTCCAGCCGAAGTACCGCACGCGGTGTTGGCCCGGTGGCAACACGTGTTGGAGGTAGCGGCGCATGAATTCCTCCGCGCTGAGCGCGCACGCGCGACGTTCCTGCGTCTTCGTATCGGTGTAGCGGAACGCCACCGTCTCATCGTTCATCGCGAGGATGCGTTCGTCGCTGATCGCGGTGCGGCCGACGTAGCGGGCGAGATACTTCACCACCCTCTCGCCCGTGCCCGCCGGCTGCGTGTGCACCCACCAGCCGGCGCGCCAGACGGACTCGCTGAGCTGTGCGTGCAGCTCCGGTACCGTCGAGCGCATCGCTGCCTCCATGCCGCGACGAAACACTCCGGCGACCGCGTCGCCGGGCAGGAGCCAATCAGTGCGGCGGGAGTGGATCCACGCTTTTCCCGCCGGGTTCACTCCGCCGCCCGCCACGATAAAATGCAGATGCGGGTGATGCTGCATTTGCCGGCCCCAGGTGTGGAGGACACCGACCATGCCCAGCTCCGCGCCGAGGTGCCGCGGATCATCGGCGATCGTTTGCAGGGCGCGCGCGGCGTGCGTGAAGAGCAGATCGTGCATCAGCTTCGGCCGGGCCTTGAAGGCGAAACGCAATTCCTCCGGCACAGTGAACGTCACCATAAAATATGGCACGGGCAATAACCGCTCCGTTTGCTTCGCCGTCCACGCCGCGGCGGCCGCACCGCCACAGCGCGGACACGCGCGATGGTTGCAACTGTGATACGCGAAGTCCGTCCGCGTGCAATCCGCGCAGCGATACACGTGCCCGCCCAGTTCGGGCGTGCGGCACCGCGTGATCGCGAGCAAGGCGCGGCGTTGCGCGGGCGACAAGTGCGGTCGCCTTGTCGGCGTGACCGGTCCCGCCGTGGCGGGATCCAGCCACGCCGGCGCCTGCCGCCTCAGCCAGTCAGCGAGGAAGGACAACGCAATGAGTTGTCAGGCGTGAATTATTTTCCTGGCGGCAACGGGTGCGACAATCGTGGCGGCAGGATCCGCGCGATGGCGTCGCGCGCCGAGGCTTCGTTGACCACCGTCAGATGCAGGTAGACCAGCGTGGTCTCGATCCGAGCGTGCCCGAGATACGCCGAGATCAGCCGGATGCTGACGCCTTCATCGAGCATGTGCGTGGCGTACGAATGCCGCAGCGTATGCACGACGGTACCTTTCGGCAAACGCGCCGCCACGACCGCGAGGCGCATGCACCGCTGAATCGAGCCCACGCACATGGGCTCCGCGGCCGCAGCCAATGTCGCGAGAGACGAAACGCCGTCCCGCCACGTGCGGCCCACGCCGGGGAAGATAAACTTCGGATGCCGGTGCGTTTTCCAAAACTCCTGCAACTCCTGCCAGATCGCCGGCGGCACCGGCACCTCGCGGTCCTTGTTGCCCTTCGCCAGCCGGATGCGCGCCCGACCTTTGATGCGCAGGTCGCCCACTTCGAGCTGCACCGCCTCGCCGATGCGCAACCCGCACGCGTAGATAAAGCGGAACACGGTCAAAAACCGCGGCGTGTAGATGACACTGAAGAGGCGCGCGACCTCCTCGCGCGTCAGCACCATCGGCAACGTCTTCGCCGACGGCGAACTCACGAGGTCGAAGAGTTTCCAGGCGCGGCCCAGATGCAGGTTATAATATCCACTGAGCGCACAGACCGCCGTGCGCATCGACGAGGGCGAGTAGTGGTG
This sequence comes from Verrucomicrobiota bacterium, assembly GCA_025363395.1. Taxonomy (GTDB): domain Bacteria; phylum Verrucomicrobiota; class Verrucomicrobiia; order Opitutales; family Opitutaceae; genus Lacunisphaera. Next base: position 2,180 of record JANYDX010000122.1, on the reverse strand, counting down.
CGCCTCCTTCAGATGCAACAAATGTTCGCGGACCTGCGCCTCATCGAGGCCGGACGGATCGCCGCCGTGGCGCGGCGCGATGCGGCGCACGTAGCGCAAATAATCTTTCTGCGTGGACTCCGCCTTCGAGCGCAGCTTCAGCAGCTTGGCGTAACCGATCAGCGATTCCGGATCGGGCGGGAGGATCTTGCGCGCGCCACCCTTGGCGGTCGTGCAATGCGTTGATACTTTACGGGTGGATTTTGATAGGGACATAGCCTCCAGACTTGCTCAGCAGCCCGCTCGCGCCCACCGTTCCCTCATGCCCTACGCTCAACCCACCGCGCCCGCTGAACTGCGCCGCGCAGCGGCTTGGTTCAACCAGCCACCACAGACAAAGACCTTCATACGGACCAAATCGCACATGGCGCTCCACGCTCAAGATTCAGTTTCAGCTCGGACGGGTCTTGTTTGCGCTCGCCGGTCGTCGGCTGACTGGTAACGTTCGGCAAAGAAAAACATGCCCTGCTTCTCCACTCGAGTGATCATCTCCTTTGACTCTCCAACGAAGAGGAAGAAGAAGCGTCTTTACGAGGAGCGGATCACTTTTTGGAAGGCGAGGGATGAAAGCTCAGCACTAAAGAAATCTGAAAAAGAGGCACTGCGTTACGCCACGGAAAGCGGAGGCCGATACCTTGGCTTTATCCAGTGCTATCGGCTCTTCCTCGATGTTGGGCCAGAAGGCGTCGAGATTTTCTCCCTCATCCGAGAAAGCGACCTTTCTCCGACGAAATACATCGATAGGTTTTTCGACACTGGAACCGAGAGGCAACGCACGGGAAGAAAGAGCCGAAGTCATCCACAGCGCAACGCCCTTGATCTCACCTGAATCGCCGATCATGTTCACGCTCCGCATGGCCCAGTTATTCGAAATAGACGGCTCGCCCGCTCGGCGGGCGTGGCTGATCTGAAGCGTTGGGACAAAAAAAACTGATGCCCATCGCCTACAGGATCGATCGCGAGAAAAATCTCATCTATGAGACGTGGACTGGCGACGTGCGCGCCGCCGATCTTGCGGCGTTCTGGAAGCAATCCTTGGCGGACCCTGACGTAATGAAGATCAGACGCACAGTGGTGGATCTTCGCGCTTGCGTCGTTGATTTTCGCGGGCCCGATCTCGACAATCTTATTCGAACGATTGTATTGCCTGCCTTAGAAGGTCGAAAGTGGACGACAGCCGTTGTCGTCTCACAACCCGCTCAGTTTGGGGTGAGTCGACAATACCAGGTTTTTGCCGAGCGCTACAGCAGAGATTCCATCTTTGCCAGCGTGGCGGATGCTGAGAAGTGGATCGATTCACCTGACTCCAATAGATGCTGAGAAAGCAGTCTCGTCGCAGAGGACGACAGCTCCAAAGTGAAGAAAGAGCCGATCTCGGAGGGTCCTGTTTCGCCGTAGCGCGCGGAGGCCGGGTGATGTTTCTCGGGGCCGCACAGCGTGCAATCGCGGAGGGCAAGCGATGATCTTGTTTTCCCGCCCTTAAACTGGAAGAGGCTCCGTCGTAAGGTATCTGTTTCCCGTTGCAATTAAGTGGCTGCGATTATTGCCTACCGAAGGACCGATAAATCGCGGATAAATCTCACGGCACACAAAATCAAATGGAAGTTTTCCTTTTTTGGATGATTTGCGGTGTAGTTGCTGGCATGATTGGGTCTCGAAAAGGAGCCACAGTGAGCTCCTTCATTATCGGTCTTTTGCTCGGGCCCCTTGGGATACTTTTGGCCATCGTAAGCAAGGGGCATAGAAGTGAATGTCGCTACTGCCGTGAACTTGTTCACCCAGAAGCAACAGTCTGTCCCCATTGCCAACGAGAACTTGCGCGAACTTTTGCGATCAGTTGCCCTTCGTGTGGCCAACATGGCAAGGTTAGCGAGAAAAAGTCGGGAGAAGAAGTTGAATGCCCATCCTGCAAAAAGTTATTCCGAGCGAAGCTGGCTGATGTGGCGTGAGAAAAGTCGACACGGGGTTCTCTCCAAAGGAGAAACCAACCGTAACATGCACGCGATTCATTCGGGCATAAAATGAAGTGGACCCCACGCGTTAGACAGCTGGGATGGCAGAGTTAGTTATGGTTGGTTGGGGGATTGGAAAGATAAATAGATATCAGGAGGGGTGCAGGGGAGCGCAGCTCCCCGCTCTTC
>JANYDX010000080.1 GCA_025363395.1 Verrucomicrobiota bacterium | reverse complement strand
CCAGAAGGAATTTCCATAGGCAGCAAAAGCGACTCCAGGCACCCGTCGACTCAAAGGAAAACCACGGGTAAAAGCAGGCAACACGCACCCCACGCAGACTCGCGGCCTTCGGGGAAACAGCAGTCGAAGCCATGTTGAAATGTGGCGGAATCATATCCGGGTGGGCCTCTTCAATCGGGTCTGGCTCGCAGACGGCTGGGGATGCTTGCGGTACGCTCATAAGTTTCGGTTCTGAGGTTTCAGGAATAGGATTACTTAACCACCCGCGACAGGACTTTACTGGCGATATGCTCCCCGATCGCGAGGGAGGCAGTGGCGCCGGGGCTCGGTGCGTTGAGCACATGAAGGGCGCCGGCGCGTTCCACGAAGTGAAAATCCTGCACCAAGGTTCCGTCCGGCAACATGGCTTGCGCCCGCACCCCACAACCGCCCGGCTCGAGGTCGGCGAGCTGCACTTCCGGCACCAGCCGCTGAAGCGATTCGCAGAATTTCTGTTTGCTGAATGAGCGCACCACTTCGTCCCACGCCATGGCGCGGTGTTGCCGCATAAAATTCCAGAGTCCGGGATATCCGATGGCGTCAAACAACTCGCCGGGATTTATCGTCCATTTCGAGTATCCCTCCCTGGCCAGCGCCAGCACCGCGTTGGGTCCGGCTTCCACGCCGCCAGTGATCATCCGGGTGAAGTGGACCCCTAGAAACGGAAAACCCGGATCAGGCACTGGATAAATCAGGTGACGCACGAGGTGGTGCGCAGAAGCCCGCAGCTTGAAGTATTCGCCGCGAAACGGCACGATGCGCGCGTCCCGCGTTTCCCCGGCGGACTCGGCCACCCGATCACTGTGCAATCCCGCACAGTTGATGATGAAGTCCGACTGAAAATCGCCTGCCGTGGTTTCAAGCGTCCATTGGTTGCCGTTGCGGCGCGACTGCTGCACCTCGGCACTCGTCGTGATGGTCACGCCCTGCGCCAGCAGCACGTGCTGCATCGCGCCACACACGGCGCGATAGTCCACAATCCCCTCCTCCGGCACATGCACCGCCGCGAGCCCCGCTGCATGTGGCTCAATCTCGCGAAGGGCATCGCGCTCCAGCCAGCGCAGACCGCGCAGACCGTTTTGTTCGCCGCGGCTGAGCAGCGTGCGCAGCCGCACCATTTCTTCCGCCGTCGTGGCGACGACCAGTTTTCCGCAAACCTCATGGGAAATTCCTTGTTCCTCACAGAATGCCACCATGCGGCGAATACCCTGCACGGCCAGCTGGGCCTTCAATGAGCCCGGCTTGTAATAAAGGCCCGCGTGCAGCACACCGCTATTGTGGGTGCTTTGGTGGCGACCGACCCCTGCTTCTTTTTCCAACAGCTGTACGTCGGCTTCAGGGCTCAGCCGTTTCAACTCAAGTGCAGAGGCCAGCCCGATCAAGCCGCCGCCAATAATCGCAAACCTGACGCCACGGCGCCGCGCTTGCATGGCAGGCAGCCTCGATCGGTCGAGCATCATTGATTCCATGGGCCGCAGTCTGTTTAGAGGTAGGCCAGCAGCCGCTTGTCTTCGGGCGCGAGCTGATGGGCCACGCCGGCCGCCTCGCGGGCAATTTCTACGGAGCCCAATTGATTGGCGACTTCGGCAAACATCACCCACCCCTCCAGCATCAAATGATCCAGGCGCAGGCCCGCTTCGAGCGCCTGCAGGGCCTCGGATAATTGGCCATCGGCCCGGAGCGCGCGAGCGACATCGAGCCAGAGATCGGCTTTCGCCTCCTCGCCTTGCAAGGCCGCGAGCAAATACGCCACGGCACGACTCGATCGTCCGGCGTCGAGCAGCGCGCGACCGAGGATATGGCGCGCCTTCGGGTCGCCCGGGGCGCCCCGCAAGATCTCCCGAGCGCGGGCCAACGGATCAGAAGAAGAATTCGGCGCGAGGCCGGACGGCGGCGCCGCACGCAGCGGCGTCGGATTGGCGCGGAACGCCTTTCGCCCCACGGCGGCCAGCTCGTCATAGGCGGTCTCAAGAATGTCGCCAAAGGCTTCGCTCGCGGCGAGGGGATCGAGGAAGAGCGGAGCCCGCTCCATTTTTTCCCGGATCCGGACCCGGTTCGCTTCGCGATGCGCGGGATCGGTCGCAAGCTTGACGGCGATCGCGCGATAGGCCGTTTCGCTGGTTGAAATCAGATCCGTCAGATCAAGCTGCCGCAGCAAAGCCGCGCCCATGCGCGAACGAAAGGTTTCTCCCTCCCACACGACCACGGGCAATCCCAATTCCAACGGATCGACCAGCGAGGTCACCCCGCCAAAGGGAAACGTATCGAGATAGATGTCACCCAAACTGAGCAGGGTCTTCACATCGGTGCGCGAGGGAAACCGTTTCGTCGAGACAACGAGCCGTGAGATGTTAACGCCATGGCTCGCAAGCACGGCATCGAATTCCGCCCGGAAACGCTTGATCGGGTAACTCGATGACCAGTTGGGATTGAAAGGATGCACGAGAAGACACGAGCCCGGCACCGCCGCGAGAAGCCGCGCCCACGCGTGCTGCATCTCGGGAATGATTTTGTAGTAATTCGAGCCGGACACGAACAGGAGCGCATCCTCCGACAGACCGAAGTCCGCGCGCGTGCAGGGAACCTGCGGTTCCTGCTGGTCCGCCTGATAATTGAAGGCGTGCGCCGGACCGGGCATCAACCCGAGTCGTTCGCTAAAGTTCGCGGACGCACCGGGCCTTTCCGTGAGCGTGCCGGAAACATAAAGGTCCGCCTCCGGAAGACCGGAAGTGATACATGAGCAAATATTCACCACTTGCAGCGGAGCGAGACGATGCAGCGCCAGATGGGTCACTTCATTGAACACCGCGGTGACGTTGGTGCCGAAAACCACAATATCGAGTGCCGCCGCGCGGAGCATGCCGAGCTGTCCGTCGATGTCAGGGGGCAGCAGAAAAAAATCCGCGGATTGCTGACGGCAATAGGCTTCCAGCGAACTGTCGCCCGATGCATGGGCAAAAAGGATGACTTCAAAGCGCTCCGGATCCAGCTGCTCGAAGGTGGGCAGCGTGCAATAGGTTTCCGTCTGCGGACCAAAATGCCGGTTGACGATTCCCACCCGCAAACGGCGACCCGTGCGGGGGGCGGGCGTCGCCTCGTGGCTATCGCCGTGCTGGGCAAATGCCCGCTGAAGCAGAAGACCGCGCAATTCCGCATGACGCCGCAGATTTCCGGGACAAAAATAAAGCGGAATCACCGAAGAGTAGCGGGCATAAGCGCCAAGCGCCTCCGCTTCGACTGACTCACCCGGCCCGCGTTTCATCCACCGCACCAATTCCTCCAGGCGGGTCAGCACGTATGCGGCGTAAACCTCCGTGTGTCCCACTTCGCTGAATCCCTGCGGAGCGGAAAAAAGCCAGCCCACATAATCAGCCCGGATCGAGTCGGGGATCGTCAGCAACAACGGCGCACCCGGCCATTGCCACGCCGGCGTGAGCAGCATGGCCGCCAGCAATCCCTGCCAGCCTTTGACCGAAAGCGCCTGCGCGAGGGCGAGATCCTCGGATTCCACCCGCCGGTCATGCACTCCCGACGCAGCCATCTCCCGCACCAGCTGACGTGCGTCCTCCGTGAAAAGCGATTGCGTCTCCTTGCGGGGCAGACCGGTAATCAGCGCACTCGCCATCCGTCGCGCAGCCAGCAATTGCAACCACATGGCCGCACTGTCCGGTTGATTCAAATACTTCGAGAGCGCATCGCGCACTTGGGCAAAAGCAGATCCAATATCAGGGCCGGATCGCGCGTCCTCACTTCGGTCAACCGGCTCCTGCAAAGACGGAAACAACGCCGCAGCCGGTGGGTAGGTGGTTGACATTCGCGCGTAGTCGCAAGTTTTGCGCCAAGGCGCACTCGCCCCCTTCTAATAACTTAACCCCAATGGCATAGGATTGTTTTTAGCCCCGTACCTCATCGAACGGTTGCCGCGCGGATTTTCCGCGTAATTCATCTGGCAAAAATTGCCCAGCTGCCGGTTTTTAATGTGAGATGGCAGGCGGGTGGTGCTCTCACTCCCGCATGTGACGGCTGAAGGCAGAGACTTGGAGCCGCAGCGGCCTCGCTGCGAGATCTCCATGACGCGGGCTCCGTGGCTCCGTTAAAACCGGATCGCAGTCACCAGGCTCTTTCGCTCTTATAATTCTGCGCTCTCCACGACAAAACGGGCGGCGACCTGCGATTTTTTAACGCGAGCGAAAACCCCCGCCGGCGCGTTATAACGGGTCCCACCTTCCTTCAACGTTGTTAGGACTGCAGCGCCACTTCCACCCTCGCGACCAATTTCACCGCGGCTTTTTCGCGTGATCCGCACCAATTCTGCCAACCTTGACGCAAGGCCGCTCCAAAACGCGCGGATTGTCCGGCGTGATCCAGCAAAGCACTTCGCTGAAGATCGCCGCGGAGATTTTTCCGGACCAAAGCAAGTTGATCCAGATTTCTGCCCAGTCCAGCGGCGCGTTCCACATATTCCTCTCCGGTCGTGGCAATCCATTCGGGATGCCCACAGGCGTTTAACAGACTGGCGCCGACCCGCGCCATGTGATGATCGCCCGCGAGCGTAACCACGGGCACGCCCATCCAAAGCGCCTCACAAGTGGTGGTCGTGCCATTGTAAGGCGCGGTGTCGAGGGCAACATCGATCCGATGATAACAGGCAAGGTGACTGCGGGTGTCGGCGGTCCGGTCAATCAAGTCCAGCCGGTCAGCCGCCACGCCCAGTTGTCCGAGACGCGAAACGTAGCGCTCACGCGTCTGCGGATTGTCGAGGCTCGCTCCCTTCAGACATAGCCGCGAGCCAGGCACGGCAGTGAGAATTTGCGACCAGCGAATCAAAATTGCATCGGTGATTTTTGCCGGAGTGTTGAAACAACCAAAGGTGACATACCCCAGCGCAAGGGCTGGCAAAGGGTTCACCAGCGGCGTGTCTGCGGAGGGAGCATACGACCACGCCGTCGGGGAAAAGCGCACGAGTTTTTCCGTGGCAAACCGGTCGGCTTCGCCTGGCAAATCAGCGATCGCGTCCGTGAAACGGTAGTCCATCGCGGGCAAACCCGTGGTATCCGGATAACCGAGATAAGTGACCTGCACCGGCGCGAGACGGCGGGCAAAAAGTGGCAAACGGCTCGTCATTCCCGTATGTCCCGCGAGGTCGATCAGGATATCGGGGGCATCGGCCCGGATAATCGCCTCGACCGAGGCGGCGGGTTGGCCGATGAAGTTGCGCCAGACCACGGCGAGGCGGCGCAAACGCGCGGAGACATCGTCTTCGCGGAAGTGATCGTGATACAGATAGAGTTCGAATTGCGCCGGGTCCAGTTGCGCCAGGATCGGCTCGATAAAAAAAGCGACGGAATGATTCCGCAGATCCGGTGACAGAAAAGCCACGCGCAAGCGCCGGCCGGGATCGGCAGAGTTTGCCAATGGATTCGCGACTGGCGAACCAACGGCCCGGCCGTACTCCACATGATCTGCAAAAATCTGTTCCCGCGAAATTCCCTCAAGCGAATGCAAGGCAAACAGCCGGTAACTGCGCGCCTCGTGATGCTGTGGTACGAGGGCGAGGAAGCGGTCGTACTCCTCAACCGCCTCCGCCATGCGATGTGCCTGATGCAATGCCTGCGCGCGACCAAAACGGGCCAGCGCGTACTGCGGATTGAGCGCGAGTGCCCGGTCATGAAATTGCAACGCCTCCACGAGCCGACCTGCCAGACTCAAAGTCAGACCAAAATTATACCAGCCCGGCGCATGCCCGGGCTGGAGGGCAGTAACTTTTTCGTGACAGACAACGGCCTCGGCCAGCCGGTCCTGAGTCTTGAGACAGTAGGCCAGGTTTTCCCAGGCATCCACAAAATCCGGCTTAAGCTTGATGGCATGGCGCAAGTGCGTTTCGGCCTCGGTGGTGCGCCTGCCCGCGAGCAACGCGAGGGCATAGCGCATTTCGCAAACGTGGTCGCGCGGCGAGATCTGATGAGCCCGGGCCAGCAGCGTGATCGCCTCCGCAATGTTGCTCTGTTGGTAAGCCACCAGTCCGGAAAGATTCAGCACGTCGAAATGATGGGGCGCGGCCGTTCGGAGCCGCCGATAGAGGGCGGCAGCCTCGACCAGCCGGCCCGCGCGATGATGCACGACCGCCTGCTGGAGAAGTGACTGGGTCTGCGCCGGGGACATTTCAGATTGTGGTCAATGACGACGGCAAGTGTCGGACACGCGCCGACGACGGTGCGCGACTCCGCGCGCACCTCGGGCGGGACTGGGTGAAAGTCGGTGGCACTCCCGGGTGTCATCGGCTCACTCCCGCCAAGCTTGAGTGCCAAATGCATTCAACCTCCGGTGTTGGATAACGCATTAGGCCTGGGTTTTCTTTCGTTTTTGCAAGAGCCAGGACATTTTCAATAAAACGGTAGCCGAGATAGGAGCCCTGCGCGCGCTCGCTCGGTTGCAGGTGGGGTGCCCGTCGTAATTGCACTTAAACCAGACCGGTTTCGCGTCGATAGAAGGTAAGCGCCCGACCAGTCACTGGCCTGCGTTCCATCCGTCCGTTTTCCAGATGCAAGCCACGCTCCCGCCCATCCCACTCACCGCAGTTTCAAAACTTGCCCCTTATCGCGACGATGAGATCAAGCGCCGGCTGGATGCATGCCCCAAACTCGCCTCGCTGCAGACCATCAATCGCGCTTTGCGGGAGCTCATGAACTCCGAGCAGAGTCAGAATTCGCAAATTGCGGAGGTGATCCGACGCGATCCGTCCCTCTGCGCCCGTCTGTTGCGCATGGTGAATTCCGTTTACTTTGGAAATTCGAACCGGATCAGCAACATTGAGGAGGCGGTTTTCTTCCTTGGACTGCGACAAATCCGTGAGCTCTCCACCGCCACTCCCGTCATCGAGGAAATGCAAACCATGCAGCCGGCAAAACCGGGCCAGTCCCCGCTGCCTTGGACGGAATTGTGGCGGCACAGTATCGGCACCGCCGCCCTGACGCGGGAGATTCTTGTTTCCACCGGTCTTACCGTTGACGACGACACCGATTACCTCGCCGGACTGCTGCACAATGTCGGCAAGGTGGTAATGGCCTATGCGTTTCCGGATGAGCTGCGTCAGATCATGGTGACCCCACTGCGAGATCCCACCGAAGTCTGCCAGATGGAACGGCAGCTCATCGGTTGGGACCACGCCAGGATGGGGGCTTACTACCTCGGCCGGCATCAATTGTCAGATGAAATTACTTTTGCCGTTCTTTATCACAACGAGCCCAATGTGGCGCCGCGTCACCAGATGTTTGCCGCGGCGGTGCAGGTGGCCGACTATGTGGTGCGGCACGCCGGGATTTCGGGCGGTTTCGAAACGGTCAAACCGATCGCCTTCGATTCGTGGGTGCTGCTGGATGGCTGGAAAATTCTTTATGGTGAACACGGCCGCGAAAATTCCCTGGCGCGCGCGCATGTGGCCAACGCGTTGCAACGGCTGCCCTCGATGTTGCAGGGCTTGTTGTAAAATGGGAGAGTCGGCGGAGAATTATCGCGAGGAGACTCGGCAAACCGCCCGACTCACGCCGAAATTTATCCACGGGGAGGTAAAGAACTCAGGAGCATTTGCCAAATTCCTCTCGGACGGGATGGCCTGCCACGCTCGAGCCTTTTGGGAGACCCGGCGCCCTCGGCATGGTCTTTCCCACATTCAACCCGGAGCAAGCTCGGGGGAATTAGATCCACAGGAGAAAAATTCGCCGCACGGATCAGAGCCGGGCTTCGCTGAATCCGCGAAAAACCTCAACCCGCAGCTGACATCAGCGGACCACTGTCCGAGTCAGCTTGATTCGCAGCCTGTGCCTCGACCGCAGCGAGATGGCCGTCGAGCCATTGAACCGCGATCTGACCCGCCTCAAGATGCCAGTTAACCAGAGGTTTGGAGTAGATTGAATAGACAACGGGCTTTTCGACGCCCTGCCACGTAAGGTTGGCTTTCACGCATTGGGTGCCATCAGCCAGATTGAAGTGCTGCAATAAAATAATGCCCCGGCCAGAAGTGACACCCGCAGAGGATCGCACAGAAAGCGTGAGCCGGGCCAGTCCGTGATGAAAGTTTATGAGGCGCAAAGTATCCCACATGCCGCCATCCGGCGTCGGATCATTAGCCACGAGCGCGCGCTCGATTTCAGTCAGGAGAGTAAGTATGCGGTTTGACATCACTGCGTACCGGGTGGTCTGCATTAGATTAATCGGCGCGAAGTCCACGGAGTTTAGTTAAATTCCCTCAAGTCTCTTTCAAGGTGAGACGAAGGGCCGACTATCGCCGTGCCCGACCAAACAAATCTGACCACCGCCGAGATGATATCCACTGCCCCGCTGGCCGGGAAGACCGTGTTGCTCGTCGAGGACGAGACCTTCATCGCCGACCTGTTAATCAGCTGGTTTGCCCAATTGGGTGCCAAGACCTTGTGCGCCAACAGCGGCAAGGAAGGCGTGCGTTTATTGACGGCCCACACGGCAGAGGTCTGCGTCGTGGTCGCCGATTTCAAACTGCCCGACATGGACGGAGGTGACATGTGCACTCAGCTGCGTGTCCTGAAACCTGGCATCCCCATTCTACTTTCGAGCGGTCGCTATCAGCGCGAAGCCAAGGAATCGCTTTCGCGCGGGGGGCCCACCTGCTTTTTGCAAAAACCTTATCCACTCGAAGAAGTGTTGGTGAAATTAAAGATGCTGCTGGACTGAGCGGAACCGAAGGGCTCTGTTTATCGCGCGAACGCCTTCATTTTGGCGATCCTCCGCTGGCACCGTCGGATACACAGGATTTGGTTGTATAGCGTTGCGAGGGTCTATAACCCTTTCGCCACCTATCCAGCATGGCCATTTCGTTCGAAAAAGTACTTGTAGTCGAAGACGAGTCGGTGGTGCGCAACTTGCTGACCGAAATCTTCACCCGCCGGAAATGCCAGGTGAGATGCGCCCAGACGCTGGCGGAAGCTGAAACACTGCTGTTGTCGGATTCCTTTGATCTGATGCTGCTCGATCTCCGGCTCCCCGACGGTGACGGTATGCGATTTCTTGAGAGAGTGGCGACCTTGCCGGAGCACCCGCTCGTCGTGATGGTGACCGGCTACGGCACGATCGAATCAGCGGTCGCGTGCATGCGCGCCGGCGCGTTTGATTATGTGCTGAAGCCGTTTTCCCCAAGTCAGATTGATATCATTCTGAAGAAGGCGCAGTCCTACCGCCAGTTGCTCCAGGTCAACCGCTACCTGAGCAATCCCGAGGAGGGCGAGGATGGCGGACTGGTCGGGCGCAGTTCCGCCATGCTGCGTTTGCGCCAGATGGTTGAGCGGGTCGCTCCCACCGACGCCACGGTTTTAATCACGGGCGAGAGCGGCACCGGCAAGGAGATGATCGCGCGGGAACTTTACCGGGCAAGTCCCCGCCGCAGCCATCCTTTCATCAAGGTCAATTGCGCCGCCATTTCCCAAAATTTGATCGAGAGCGAATTTTTCGGCCATGAACGCGGTGCTTTCACCGGAGCAACCGAGCGGCGTGAGGGCCGCTTTGAACTGGCCAACCAAGGCACGCTCCTGCTCGACGAGGTCAGCGAAATCCCACTGAATCTGCAGGCCAAATTGCTCCGCGTATTGCAGGAGCGAGAATTCGAGCGCGTGGGCGGCAACCGCACCATCAAGGTCAATGTCCGCCTCCTCGCCACGTCCAACCGCGACCTGCTGAGCTATGTCGAGAAAGGGGATTTCCGTCAGGATCTCTACTATCGCCTGAATGTTTTTCCAGTGCAGGTGCCGCCGCTGCGCGAACGCGGCGAGGATATTTTATTGATCGCCGAACATTTCCTGCGCCGTTGCGCCCGCAAACACGGCATCAAGGTCAACGGCTTTTCGGATTCCGCCCGTGCCGCGCTCACCGGTTATCGCTGGCCGGGCAACGTGCGTGAAATGCAAAACACGATTGAGCGGGCGGTCATCCTCACGGAAAATGGGCGCCCCATCACCGCGGCCGCCTTGGGTTTGCCCGGTGATTTTCATCTTGAAGAGGCTGCGCCGACCAGTGCACAGGAAGAGACCGCGGCCTATGAAATCGGGAAGCCGAGCGCATCAACCGTCAATCACACCGTGCCTGTCACCGATGCGGCCGGAGGAGTGCAAACCATCGCGGTGTTGGAAAAACAAGCGATTCGAGCCGCCTTGCTCCAAACCGAAGGCAACCGCACCCAGGCTGCCACTGTGCTCGGCATCAGCATTCGCACGCTGCGCAACAAACTGCAGGAATACCGGGAGGCCGGTGACCCCATTGATCCGGGTTCGGACCTACCCGAAATCTGACCGGGCTTCCTGTTTTGAGAAGAGTCTTGGGCCGGTGCGTTTCCCCAGTGCCATAAAAGTGTGAATTTCATCTGCGGGTGCGGGCGCCCCCTTTTGCACCGCAGCCGACCCCGATGGATTTGGTTCGTACACTGGGATTGGGCGCTTCCCACGGCCGGACACCACTGCGTAAATTGCGCACAGAATTGCGGTAAAGTTCGGTCGAGGATGCGCCGATAGTGGTGCAACCCCCTATTACACGTATATGCCCGCCGCCGCAGAAATCAACGAGCCGCTGATACGCGAATACATCACACGCGCCGTCAGTGATGTTTTTAAAACCATGCTGGGACGCGTACCGGCCTTTGTCGGCAGCACGCCCCAGCCCACCGGCGTAGATGCGCCTGCCACCCCCAACAGCAGCCGCCGGCTCTACGTCGTCGGCACCGTGGGTTTCATCGGCGAGGTCAACGGACTGATTTATCTTTATTTGGAGGAACCCTTCGCCCGGCTCTGCACCCGCCAGCTGCTCGGAATGAGCGATGCCGAACTTGAAGCCTCCGGCGACGAGGTGATCAACGACGCTATCGGCGAACTCACAAACATGACCGTGGGCGGATTTAAGAACGGCCTCTGCGATGCCGGTTATCCATGCAAGCTCACCATTCCCTCGATTCTGCGCGGCAGCAATTTTTCGATCGAGCCGATCAGTTCGGCGAGCCGCTACACCTATACTTTCGATTCCGGCGGCCACAAGGTTGTGGCTGATATCCTGCTCAAGGCCGGCGACTAATTTTCCAATAACTCACGCCATGCGCTACAAAATTCTCACCGTCGACGATTCCAAAACCGTCCGCATCATCGTAAAGAAGGCATTCAAGACCTATGACTGCGACATCCTTGAAGCCGGCAACGGAGTCGAAGGCCTCGCGCTCGCCGCCAAGGACATGCCCGATCTCATCCTCTTGGACATCACCATGCCGGTCATGGATGGCGTCGAGATGCTCACCAAGCTCAAGGCGGATCCGCAGCTCAAGGGCATTCCCGTCATCATGCTGACCGCCGAAGGAGGCCGGGATAACGTCCTCAAGATCGCCAAGATCGGTGTTCGCGATTACCTGGTGAAACCGTTCAAAGAGGAAGCGCTGATCGAAAAGGCCGGGCGCGTCATCGACCTCAAACCCCTTTCCGAGCAGCCGGCCAAGGCCAAGTCCATTTATGATTCGGCTGATATTCTGATCGTCGAAGACAAACCAGTGATCATCCAGCAAATCCAGGAAGGCCTTAAGCACACACCGTGGAAAGTCCAGGGCGTGAGCACCCAGGGCGAAGCCTTGGATTTCTGCAATAAAACACCGCCTGACCTCATGCTGATGAGTCTTTCCCTCCCAGAGGAAGGAGCCTTCACCCTCTTCCGTCTCATGCGGACGAATGTAAAGACCAAGTACACCCCCATCTTCGCCCTCGTGGTCAAAACCGAGGTCGGCCAGCAGCAGCAGGCACAAACCGTGGGCTTCTCCGCCATCATCACCAAGCCGATCGACATCGGCGAACTCGAATCGAAGATGTGCAAGGCCATGAGTCTCGATACCTCCCAACGTTATTTCAGTCACGAGGCCGGGTTCCTGATCATGCGCCTGCCGGAGAATTGCTCTCCTTCCGTGGTGGCCGAGGTCAGTAATTACTTGAAAGCGAAAGTCTCCGAGGCTGTCGATGCCGGCCATGCCCGCATGGTCATCGATATTCACGAGTTGAAAACGCTGCACATGGGAGTGATCAAACTTCTTTTCCAGACGATGCAGACGTGCCGCGAGTTAACCCTGCAGTTCGCCCTCGTGGGCAACGCGCATATCATCACTGAATGCAAGGGATTCGAAGACACGCGCAACTGGGTGTTTTACAGCACGGTGGAAGAAGCCAAGGCCAACCTGGGCAAAGGCACCGCTGCGTCACCACAACTGGCGACCGCCTGAACCCGGGCTGAGCGCACAACTTTAATTTTGCTGGGTATTAGTGTGTGGGCGGGCGGCGTGTTTAGCACGCCGCCCGTTTTTTTGCGCGTCAAGATCCCCGAGGCAAACCACGCGGCCCTTGAAAAAAAATTATCGATGCGATTCCCCATACTTCGAGCGCAGAATAGAAAACTGCCCTCATCCGAAGGGACGCGAACGAAAGACCGAAAACACCTTGTGTGCACTGCGCCCGCGGGTGCTCCGCGAAGTAACCCAGTGTGGCCGCGTCAACCCGCAGGCATAACCTGAGTAAGTACTCCAAAATCGGGCCGTTATCAGGCAACCGTCTCGGCAATGGCCTGCACCGCATCGGGTGAAACGACACGATCAATATCGAGCAAAGTCTTCACTTGGCCTTTTACCTTGGCCATGCCCAAAAGATAAGTCGTGTCGATTTTTGCGCCAAAATCCGGCGTGGGCTCAATCTCCGCTGCGGCCAAAGTCACGACTTCCTCGACGCTGTCCACGATCAGGCCCATCTGCACCATTTGGTCTGACGGCAGTTTGACCTGGACGACCACGATGCAGGTGCGTTCGGTGAATTCAGCTTTCAGACCAAATTTCACCCTCAGATCCACGATCGGGATAACCCGGCCGCGCAGATTGATCACGCCTTTAACATAGGGAGGGAGTTGGGGCACCGGCGTAATCTTCTGCAATCGGATGATCTCGCGGATTTTCAGGACATTCAGTCCATAGGCTTCACAATCGAGAACGACGGTGAGGTATTTGCCGGCCAGTTTGGTGGTGGCGGTGACAGGAGTGGAAGCGGGTGAGCTCATGAAAATAATTGGGCGCGGCGTTCACCACGCTTCATTCAACAACGACTCACCGCGGCCAACCTTTAGGATGAATTACGCCACGAAGCAGCGTTCGGGGGCAGCCCTCGGCCGCCCTAAAGGCCCCGTCCGACGACACCGCGTCGTCCGCTAAAATCCGGATCAGACGAATCTTAAGTTTCGCCCCCCCGTGACGATATTTCTCCAACTCCAAAGCCAATTTGGCCCTATGTCCATTTCCCCGGAATCCTTTCAATCCATCGACGACGCTGTCAACCGCCTCGCCGCTGAGTCAATCCTAGCCCAAGCCGGTCGTGATGACGGCCTGATCCCCTCCTACAGCCTGCTCAGGGAAATTCGCGATCTCTGTTCGGCGGAACCCGAATTAAACAGCGCGGTTACCCTGGTTCATGGCGTCCTCGAAAAAAACCTTGATGCCGCACTGCCTTTTGATGATGCGACCATCGGTCGCTTGCGCGAATTGATCGATTGGCTGCCCGCCGCGATCCTCGCCGTTAAATCCTCCAAAACCGTGGCCCCTTTCGGCACCCAGGCACCCGAGGCACCAGCGCCCGCCGTTCCCATGCCGGAACCAGTGGCAGCTTCCGCCAGCGTGGACGTCCTCCTCACCATTACGCTCGATGACAACCGCGAATTGCTCTCCGAGTTTTACGCCGAAGCAGTGGACCATCTGCAGCAGATTGAGGTGGCCCTTCTGGCGCTCGATCAACAGCCCGACAATCCCGAGGCGCTCAATTCCATCTTCCGTTCCTTCCACACGATCAAGGGCAATGCTGGCTTCCTGCAACTCATGCCGATGCATAAGCTCGCGCATGAAGTTGAATCCCTGCTCGACCTCGCCCGCAGCCAGAAATTACTGCTCAATTCCGCCATCATCACCGAAATCCTGCGCAGCCGCGATGCACTGCAGGCCCAGGTTCAGCAGGTTTCAGTCGCATTAGAAACCGGCCATCTCCCCGATGAAATCATCCCCGTCAGCCATCTGATCACCGCCGTTAAACGGCTGGCCGCAGGTGGTCCAGCGGTTTCAGTTCCCGCAGTTGTCCTGCCGAAAGCCTCCAGTCAGAATCTTGCTCCCATCACTCCGTTTATTGCGGTCGAAGTCACGGCGCCGGCTGACGAATCAGGTCCGGTCGTGCTCCAGGCCCCGACCACACCTGCTGCGACCAAGGCAGCGGCCAATCAAGACACAGGAGCCTCCAAGTCGGGCGGCGGCGGTGCCACGGTTCGCGTCAACACCGAAAAACTCGACTCACTCATGGATGTCGTCGGTGAATTGGTGATCGTACAAAGCCAGCTCATCGAAACGGCGCGCGAAATCGGCAACACGGGAACCATGCTGCAGCGCAACGTCACGCAGCTCTCACGCATCACCAAGGAACTGCAGCACACTGCGATGGCTTTGCGCATGATTCCCATTAAACCCACCTTCCAGAAAATGGAACGTCTCGTGCGCGATCTCGCGCGGGATCTGGGCAAGAAAGTTAATTTCACCACCAGCGGCGAAGACACGGAACTCGACCGCACCGTCGTCGAACAAATCGGCGATCCCCTCGTCCACATGGTGCGCAACGCCATGGATCATGGCCTTGAGCCCGCGGCTGAGCGCCTGGCCCATGGCAAAGCCGAGGCCGGTTCGGTCCACCTGCACGCCTACCACCAGGGCAGCAACATTGTCATCGAGCTCAGGGACGACGGCCGCGGCATCGATCCCGCACGCATCTACAAAAAGGCCGTGGAAAATGGCATCATTGCCGCCGGCAGCGTGCTCACGCGCGACGAAATTTTCGCCCTCATTTTTGCCCCGGGATTCTCAACCGCGGAAAAAGTCACGTCGGTTTCCGGGCGTGGCGTTGGCATGGACGTGGTGAAACGCAACATCCAGAAGCTGCGCGGTCATGTCGAAATCGCATCCGAAGTCGGCCATGGCTCCACTTTCATGATCAAGCTTCCTCTCACCATGGCCATCATCGATGGCCTCGTGGTGCGTGTCGGAGCGGACCGGTTCATTCTGCCCACCACATCGGTGCAGGTGGCGCTGCGACCGGCCCGCGGCTCGATCACCACGGTGCAAGGCAGGGGTGAGCTCATCGAGATCCGTGGAAAACTTCTGCCACTGCACCGGCTGCACCGCAGGTTTGGCATTCCCTGTGATACGGAAAATCCATGGGAAGGCATCGTGGTCATCCTCGAAAACTCCGGCCGGCAATCCGCGCTCTTTGTGGACGAAATGATCAGCAAACAGGAAGTCGTCATCAAGAGCCTCGGAGCGTTTATGCAGGGCTTGCCTGGCGTGGCGGGAGCCGCCATTCTGGGCGACGGCAACATCGCGCTGATTCTTGATCCCGGCTCACTGTTGCACGCCGCCTGATCGCAACCATGCCTGAAGCCCTTCATCCACCGACGATCGAAGAGGTCTGCACGGCCGCTTTAAAGCTCCCGTGCTCGCCCTCTTTGTTGCCGCGTCTTTCCCACGCCTTGCAAAGCGAGTCGAGTTCCACCGAGGAAATCAGCAAGATCATCCAGATCGATCCGGCCTTGGCGGCAGCCACGATCCGACTGGCCAATTCCGCTTTTTTTGGCGGAGCCGGACGCGCGGTTGAATCCGTTGACCAGGCCATTCTCCGACTGGGAGCAAAGGAAATTTACCGTCTCGCCGCCCTGGCGCTGGTGGGCCGCTGGCCGGCGACGAACAATACCGGCACGCAATCGGAGCCGGGGGATTTCTCCCGTCATGCATTATGCTGCGCCATCGCCAGCGAGGTTCTCGCAGAGACGACCGAACGGGTCGATCCCCAGCTCGCCTACACGGCCGGCCTGGTGCACGAGATGGGGAAACTCGCCGTGACGCATGCCTGCGCTAATTTTTTCCCTCTGATTCGAGCGTCCCAGCAGCAACGCGGCTACACTTGGGAGCAAGCCGAGAAAGAGGTGCTGGGCTACGAACACGCGGAGGTCGGCGCCCGTTTGCTGAGGGCCTGGCGTTTTCCGGATCTGATTGTGGCGGCAGCGGAATTCCAACACCGCCCCACCCAGGGTCCAGCACCGGCCCTGCCCTTGCTCGCTCATCTGCATGCCGGCCGTTACATCGCGGCCAGCATGGGGCCGGGTATTTCCGAGGAAGGATTTTTGTTCCATCTCAACGGCCAGCTTCTCGAAGAATGGAATTTCACTTCCGCGCTTCTCGAAGAAGCCATGTTGACCACGACGGAACGGGCCGCCAAGCGCCTCGGTGAAAGTTTGACCCGCGGGGCCATCGACTTCTGAGGGCGACTTGCCCAAGCCATTCGCCCGGCGAGCCGTTAGGAACCGTTTTGGACTGCGGGGGTATTTCCCCAGCAAATCAATAGGTTCAGTTTGCCGGAATATTGCTTCAGACCACAGTCTGAAGTGCCGTTAAAGAAGTCGTCAGGGCGAATCATCACGATCCAACACCATGGAACGTTTACACGGCTATGAATTTTCAACCTCACCGCCCAAAAGGCGGACTGCACCGCGCAGTGCGGCTGCTTTCCCTCCTGCTTATCCAGCACGCCCTGGTACCGACCAGCAAGGAAGCCAACGCCAGGACCCGCTTGCCAGAAAACTCTGGCAACAATCCTGTTTCCGATTCGGATTCCCGTCCGTATTTGAAAGTCGCCGGCTCCATTCCTTTGCGTTTTTCCGCCCCTCCCCGGCCCATGCCCATCCTCACGACGAAGATGGCGGCTGCAACGAGCACCACTTCCCTAGCGATTGCTCCCATCGCCACGGAATCCAGCGTCGCGACGACGACCCTTACTCCCGCCATCGAATCAAAGAACCAACCCAACGATCCAACCGCCGGACCGCCTTCGCCAACCACCGTTAAGCCGGCGGGGAGCATCCTGCCTGACAATACCAGCCAGTCCACCCGGCCGGAAGATTTCCTGCCATTCTTTCAGTTTCCGGCCGGAGGCGATGTAACCGTCGCTGTCCCAGTCCGGATTCCTTCGCCACCCCCACCTGGTCAATTGCCCGCCAGCTCCGCCACCTACCAGCAAAGATGATTCTCCCCCGCCCGTTGTTAACCTGCCTGTGCCCTCTCGCCATTGTCCTCTCCGGGACGTCGGTGGGACGGGCAAACCCGGAGGCTGCAGAAGCTCAACCAGCCGACCACTACACCCCGGCCGCGAATCCAGACGAACCGCCTCCGCCAATCCAAGCAGGGGCTGTCGGCGAGCATGGCTCTTCACTCGCGCAGGAAACGGTGGTGGCCGGAAAAAGCGCCGCCAATGTCATGGGCCCCAGTTCAGTCGCCACCTTGCCGATCGCAAAGCATGAAACAACCGGTAGCGAAGAATCCAAATCGCCGGAGTCGATCCAAACCGGCGAGGAAGCCCGCCGGGAAATCATCGGGCTGCAGAATCTCG
>JANYDX010000074.1 GCA_025363395.1 Verrucomicrobiota bacterium | reverse complement strand
TCGGCTTGCCGTCCTTGTCCAGCTTCGCGGCCCGCGGCGGGAATTCCCAGGACATCTTGCCTTCCTCGCGTTTGAGGAACGCGTCGAACGGCCGGCCCTTCTTGGAGATAAATCCCTTGATAAGATCGGTCTTTCCTTCGGTCACCATCTTGATGACCTGCTCAGGCGGGATTGCTTTCTGACACATGATCCGGCCGACCCGGAAAGTTTGTTTCCAACCTTCGCCTTCGCGCTCACGCAAAATATAACTGCTGCCATTTTCGCAGAGCTGGACGCCGCTGGTGGGATCGGTCCAGAACGGAGTCAGGGTGGCAATGTCGGCCTTGTCGCCGAAATCGAACTCGGTCTTCCACTTCTTGACCGTGACTTCCTTCTTTGTCTCTTCGACGAGGGAGAGCTTCAGCAAGGCGGAAAAACGGTTGCGGGTCTTGTTGGAGATGAATCCATCGAGCGGGCCGACCTGGCGCTTTTCAACCAACTCTTTGACCTCGGCCTCCTCCATTCGGCGTCCGCCGATGATCTTGTAGATCATCAGTTCGCCGTCCTTGGATTTGTAGCCGCGTAACGTTTCATGCAAAGGCTGTCCGTCGGTCGGGGAGATGATTTCAGTGACGCGCGCGACCGAGTCGTCCTCCTCGAAACCTTTCACGCGCTCCACGATGCCCTTGGTCTCCTTGACGATCTCGGCCATGAATTTCTCGCGGGAAAATTTGCCGTGCTCCATCTGGCGGAGATTGAATTCCCACTCGCCGGTCATGGCCGGACTGGTGATTTCCTCGGCTTTCACTGCGGTGAGGAACTGCAACAGCTGTTCCGCCTTCGTGGTCGGCATCAATTCGCGCTGGTTGCGGTCGATGTACTTTTGATTGACGAGACCCTCGATGGTGTCGGCGCGGGTCGCCGGCGTGCCGAGACCGCGTTCCTTCATGGCTTCGGCGAGTTCCTCGTCGTCGACGAGTTTGCCGGCGCCTTCCATGGCGGAGAGCAGCGTGGCTTCCGTGTAGCGTGGCGGCGGACGGGTGGTCTCGCTATGAAGAACGGGATCGATGGTCTTCGCCTTGTTTTTATCTTCAGCGGAGAGAGCAGGCAGCGCTTTGGAGTCAACAGAATCGTCGTCCACCGTCGTCTTGCCGTAGACCGCGAGCCAGCCGGGGGAGGTGAGTACTTTGCCTTCAGTTTTAAAGGTGTGCGTCGCGACCACGCTGAGCCGGGTCGTGATATCGAATTCCGCGGCGGGGTGGAACGTGGCGACGAAACGCCGGGCAATCATGTCGAACAGCTTGGCCTCGGATTCGTCGAGGTTCTTGGCCTCGTGCTGGGTCGGGATGATGGCAAAGTGATCGGACACCTGTGCGTTGTTGAAAATACGCTTGTTGGGATGAACCCAGCCGGATTCCAACACGCGTTTGGCGTGGACTTGCAGATCGCCGCTCAGGTTGCCGAGTGTCTCGCGGACGAGCGGCATGTAGTCCTCGGGTAAGGCGCGCGAATCGGTACGGGGATAGGTGATCATCTTGTGCCGCTCGTAGAGCGCTTGCGCGATCTGGAGCGTTCGCTTCGCGGGGAAACCAAAGCGGCCGTTCGCCTCGCGTTGCAAGGTGGTCAAATCGTAGAGGCGCGGCGCGGTCTGAGTACTCGCTTTTTTCTCCTCGGAAACCACGGCCATGGGCTGCCCCTGGCAGGCGGCGACGATGGCCTCGGCGGTTTTTTTGACCCACATCCGATCCACGCGGTCGTGTTCGTCGTCGTTTTTCTTGAAGTCGGGGCGCTGATAGGTGCCTTCGTAAAGACCCTTCGCCACCTGGAAACTGGCGGTGACGCGCCAGTAGTCGCGCGGCTTGAAATTCCGGATCTCAAGCTCGCGGTTGAAAACGATGGCGAGGGTGGGCGTCTGCACGCGTCCGACCGAGGCGACGTTGCCCGCGCGGGACCCGAACATGCGCTTGGTCAGCGCGCGGGTGCCGTTGATGCCGATCAGCCAGTCGCTCTCGCTGCGGCAGCGCGCGGCGTCGGCCAATCCCTGCATTTGCTCGGCGGAACGCAGGCTGTTGAAGGCAAGTTTGATGCCCTCGTTGGTCATGGAAGACATCCACAGCCGCTGGAAAGGCTTTTTGCATTTCGTCAGCTGGTAGATGTAGGTGAAGATCAATTCGCCCTCGCGACCTGCGTCGCAGGCATTGATGACGCTGGTGACGTCCTTCCGGGCGAGGAGCTTCTTGAGCTGGTCGAACCGGGACTTTGAGTCGGGAATCGGCATCAGCTCGAATTTTTCCGGGATGATCGGCAGTGTCTCCAGTCGCCAGAAGCCGTATTTCTTCTTGTCGATGTCCTCTGGCATCTGAAGCCCCACCAAATGGCCGACGGCCGACGAGATCACGTATTCGTCGTTTTCAAAATGGTCGCCCTGCTTGGGTACTTTGCCCAACGCACGCGCCAGATCGGTGGCAACAGAGGGCTTCTCGGCAATGATGAGACACTTCATGTGGGGGCGAGCCGTTAGGCCCCACGATAGTCAAGTGCAAGAATTTTTATTTTCCCGCTCTTGAATCGACCTCCAGCAGGACGAATTCACGGGTGCCGTTTTCCCGTTGAATGGCGAGCAGCGGACGGTCGTGCAGTTGGGCGAGTAAATCGTCGTCGGAAATAATCTCGTAAGCCCGGTGGGAGTTGAGCGCAAACGGAACTGACGCCATTGGCGCCGGCCGGGAATGGAAGGACAGCACCATCGCGAAGGTAAGGACGGTGGCGGCGCCTGCGGTCATCAGCCACGAACGAAACTGGCGTCTTCGCCGCGCCTGCAGGGCAGCCTGACGGGCGAAGCCGGCGGCTGGTCCTTCCGACCAGTCGTCGTGGAAAACCTCAGCCAACAATTTTGTTTTTCGGTCAGATTTCTCAGTCATGGCGGGGCAGGGCGGCAATAAGATGACGACGCAGCTCGGCCCGGGCGCGCGTAAGCCGGGATTCCGCCGCCTTGGGGGAAAGAGCCAGGTTTTTAGCAATGGTCTGCACGGCCAATCCGGAAAAATATTTTGCCTCCAGCAGCGAGCGGTTTTCCGGAGCGAGTTGGGCGAGTGCGGTGTCGAGCGCAGCCAGGGTTCGTTCATCGTCCTGGGCCGAGGCCAGGTCGTCGCTGGGATCGCCATGCCGGCGTTGCAGCAGATTCCAAAAGCTCAGGCGGCGACGGCGGCAATCATGCAAGGCGGTGCGCGTCACCGTGCGAACCCAGCTCGTGAACATGGTGGCCGAATCGCAGGGCCGGGCATAACGCGCGATGCGCAGATAAGTCTGCTGCAAGGCCTCGGTCGCAAGGTCGTGGTCGCCGTGCGTCGCGGCCAGCAGATGCCGGAATATTCCCGGTCCATGGCTTCGGTGGAATTCCGACCAGGAGGCGTCGTCACCACGAGCGAGCCCAGCCGTCAGATCGAGCAGGGACGCAGACGGGCCGGTTTGCTCCATTTGCAGGGTGAGCAACGGGACATTGAACAGGCTGGCGATCGAATGGTTCACTTTCTCTCGGCCCACGGCGGGGCATCGCCTGTTCGAGGATTCATTTTTGATGAGGGATCGCGTTTCAGTTCAGCCAACACACTGCGGGTCAGATTTATACCCTCGGCAGGTCCTGATATGAGTAAAATCGTCGTGCCCGGATGGAACTTCACGTGCAGGGCGTCCGGGCCATGGGTGGGCTCGAGTTCCCAGGCAGTGTGAATCGCGCCGACGATTTCATCGACTGACTGTTCACTGAGGTAAGGCGCGAGCTGGAACGACAGGAATTGGATGGGAAACGCCAGCTGGGGTTTGGTGTTTTCCAGACTACGCACCACGCAAACCAGTGAATTGGGATTTCCTCCTCCGGCCAGATTCAAACTGAATCCGCGTTGTTCGAACAGATTTCTCAGCACCTCGAACAGCGTAAGCAGATTTGTGTTCCGCAAGGCAAAGGCGGGCAGCTCGATTTTTGAGAAATCAGCGGTGTCACCTGCGGTGATGATGTTGAAGGAGACTCCATCCACCTTCCCAATCGCGGTGAGGAATTTGCCCATGGATCCTCCGGGGAAATCGACGTTGATGTTCACCGGCTCGGCTGTTTTTACCGGGCTGGAGGTGGTGATGAATTCTGCGATCGACTTGACGTCGGCGGCACGGCTCGAAGCCGCGGATGTCAGAAGAAGAACAACGGCTGCTGCGCGAAGGAGTGTTTTCATATTCACCCTATAATACGCGTCTCACGGCCAAATCCTTCGCTCATTTCCAAATTTATAGCCAGGCTGCTTGGTCATCGTGCCAGAACCTCTGTGCGTTACGGGATGTGCAGATAATATTTGATCAAATAACTCCGTAATTTGTCCCGGTTTTTATCCCGATAGCCGGCGTAGTCGGCGGCGATGTCCTTGTTGGCGCGAAAAAACAGCACGTGAGCCTCGAGCAATCCGGCTGCGCTTATCTCAGCCAGTTCGTCCATCGATTCGGTGGCGTCGGTGAACGCCTGCGCCAGTTCGGGGGGCTGCTTGACAGATTTTAGTTCGGCATAAATTTTGAGCAGCGAATTCAGCGCGTAAACTTCCTCTTCCAGTGTCCATCGATAGGGGGTTTCTTGCGGGAATCGCGCGGCGCGGTACTTGCCTTGCCACTCGACCCGTGCGGCGGCGTAACCCAACTGTAAGGCGTTTGTGTTGTCCGTCAGGTGAATTTCCGGGCCTCTGCTACCATCGGTGATCGTGGCGGTCGGGACTTCTTGGGCCGCCTGCCAGGGTTTGAGGAGGAAAACTTTTAGACCGGACTGGAGCCCCCGCCAAGGATAGCCATTGTAGGGTTCGGCTATGATCGCGGAGAGGAATTGGTCCAGCGCATCGTCCTTGCGCCCCTGCCGGAGCAGCGCGTCGCCACAGTAACGGTAAGCGGTTTCACGGTTGGGATTCAGGACGACGGCTTTTTTGAACCAGGTCACTGCTTCGGCAAAGCGCTCGCTGGAAAAATAGGCGTCTCCGAGATTAAGCGTGGCAAAGTAATTGGTCGGCTGGATCTTCAATGCGGCCTGGTAGCGTTCGATCGCCCGGTCGAACTGGTGATGTGCATAGGCCTCCTCGGCCTCGTGTAATATCCCGTCGATTTCCGGATTGTCCGACAAGTGGTCGGTGCTTTCTGAGCCGTCTTCTTTGATCGCCGCGAGGGCCGTGGTGATCAAAGGGTCTTTAAATCCCAGTTTGCCGGCCTCGATGAAATACTTTCTGGCTTCGCGCATGATTGCCTTCCGGGTTTTCCCGGGTTCAAGCTGCCGGCCACGATCACCGAGAAAGATTCCGAGTTGGAACAAAAGGGCGGTATCAGTGGGACGCTCGCGCAGCAGAGTCTTCAAGGCTGATTCAGCCTCGGGTTTGTGCTTTTGGGCGGATTGAATCGCCTGCAACTTTCTCAGTTCAAATGAATCTGTACTATCGGCCCACGCGGTTCCTGCGATCAGCAGCGCGGCAAGCAGCAAAAAATAGCGCATGATGAACGTGGGTGTGGCCGCGAGCGCCGGGGACCGTTCGGTGAGCTGATTCGCTGTGGCCTAGTTCACGCCCAGCTCGGACAGCACCGAGTCGAGCGCCTTGAGCAGGGCGGCCATGGTCTCGTCAGTCTCGTCGCCCATGTTGGAGATGCGGAAGGCCAGGCCTTTCAGTTTGCCGTAGCCGCCGTCGATCACGAAACCGTGCTTGGATTTCAACGCCTTGTTCAAGGCGGCGAGATCGACTTTGAGCGTGTTGGCAAAACAGTTGAGCGTGACGGAACCGTAGCCGTGCTTGGGGAACAACGTGAAGCCCTTGGCGAAGGCCCATTCCTGCACCGTTTTGTTTAAACGTGCGTGGCGGCCATAACGCACCTCGGCGCCTTCGGCCTTGATGTCTTCGAGCTTGGACTTAAGCGCGTAAATGAGCGGAATCACCGGCGTGCTTGGCGTCATGCCGGCTTCGTGATTTTTCTGGAATTCCAGGAAATCGAAATAGTAACCGCGACCGGTGATGCTGGCGGCGCGGTCCAAGGCGCGCTTGTTGACGGAGAAAATCGACAGGCCGGGGGGCAGGGCGAGAGCTTTCTGCGAGCCGGTGATCATGACGTCGATGCCGAGTTCATCCTTCTTGATCGCGAGCGCGCTGAATGAGCTGATCGTGTCCACGATGCTGATGACCTCGGGGAAGTCGCGGAGCACCGCCATGAGCGCCGGCAAATCGCTCATGCAACCGCAGGAGGTTTCGTTGTGGATGAGCGTGACGGCGTCGTACTGGCCGGTGGCCAGTTCCTTGCGCAGTGCCACCGGATCGACGGGCTGGCCCCACTCAAATCTCAGTCCGCCCGCGGCGAGGCCGCAGCGTTGGGCGACATCCAGCCACTTGTCGGCAAAGGCGCCGTTCATGCAGCAAAGCACTTTTTTCTTCACCACATTCCGCAGGGAGCCTTCCATCACACCCCAGGCGCTGCTGGTGCTGAGATAGACCGGGTCCTTTGTGTAGAACAAGGCCTGGAGCTGGGGGGTGAGCGACTGGTACAACGCCACGAAATCGGTGCTGCGGTGCCCGATCATGGGTTGCGCCATTGCGCGCAGTGTTTTTTCGGAGACGGCGATTGGGCCGGGGATGAAAAGTTTATAGCTCATGGTTGGTAAAAGTGAGGCCGGTGTTGCATGTCGCAAAACCAAAGACTAGCACAGACTCACAACCGCACTTACCTTAGCGTCAAAGCCAAATTTGTTCATGTCCAACCGCTGGCTCCGTCATAAAGTCGATGAAATCAAGCAATTTGCCATTGATGTCTTCCAGGGCCGGCGCGAGGGGACGGCGGCGGCGTTGTTGGGCGCGGTTTTGCAGGTATTTTCCTATATCTACAGTGGTTTCATGCAGCTGCGGCTATGGCTTTACCGGGAGCGCATTATTTTTCACGATACGCCGCTCGGGTGCCTCGTGGTGGTGGTCGGCAATCTGACCGTCGGGGGGACAGGCAAGACCCCCGTAGTGGAAATGCTGGCCAAGGCGCTGCGTGACCGCGGGCGCAAGGTGGCCATTCTTTCCCGTGGCTACAAGAGCAAGGCTCCTCCGATCTGGCAGAAATGGTGGTTCTGGCTTAACCATACTGAGGAAGCTCCGCCCCGGGTGGTGAGCGACGGACAAAAGGTTTTGCTCGATTCGGAACTGGCCGGCGACGAGCCGTTCATGCTTGCCCGCAATTTGCCCGGCGTCGTGGTCCTCGTGGACAAAAATCGGGTGAAATCCGGGGCTTACGCCATCAAGCAATTTGGCTGTGACACGCTTGTCCTCGACGATGGGTTTCAACATTTGCCCCTCAAGGGACGGTTGAATCTGCTCCTCGTGGACAAAACCAACCCCTTCGGCAACGGCTTTGTGCTTCCTCGCGGCATTCTGCGCGAGCCGATCAAACACCTGCAACGCGCGTCCTACGTTTTTCTGACCAAATCCCGGGGCGTGCGCGATGAGGAGCTGGAGGCCATGATCCATAAGTTCAACCCCGGGGTGGAAATCATCGAGTGTGCGCATAAACCACAATATTTCCAACGGATCGACACCGGTGAACGCCTGCCGCTAGCTTCGCTGGCGGGCCGCAAGATCGGTGGGTTTAGCGGAATCGCCGTGCCGGAAAGCTTCGAGGCGTTTCTCCGCGAGACCGGTGCGAAACTCATCTACACCCGGAGGTTTCTCGACCATTACCGGTTTACTGAGGAAGATCTCAGCGAGGTATTTGACGAAGCGAAACTGGCCGGGGTGGATTTGTTGATTACGACTGAAAAGGACGCGGTGCGCATCAACTCCGCCCAAAAATTACCCATTCCTTGTTATTATCTCCGCCTGGAGATCGAAATTCTTCGCGGGGCCGACGACTTTCAAGACGTGGTGGGCAAGATTTGTTTCCCCCGGGGCGAGCCGCTGGTGGGCACCGCGCCCGCGACCGGAGCATGAATGATAAGCGGATTGATCTTTGGTGAATCCACCAAACGAATTCATGGGGAGCCGCGCGACCGCGCTGCGGGATTTGTGCGCATCACGGCGATGTCGTCGTGCCTCCAGGAAGGATATTTCTTTCAATTCCAGTCGCTGAAAAGGGGTTTCATTTGTAGTTGAAGGCTACCGCCCCAGCCGCGATAGAGTGGGGCATGAGTGATCCCCGCTATGCCCGGCTGGCCGAGGTGCTGACTGGTTTTTCCACCGATCTGAAAAAAGGGGAACGCGTGTTCA
This sequence comes from Verrucomicrobiota bacterium, assembly GCA_025363395.1. Taxonomy (GTDB): domain Bacteria; phylum Verrucomicrobiota; class Verrucomicrobiia; order Opitutales; family Opitutaceae; genus Lacunisphaera. The sequence continues at coordinate 11,396 of JANYDX010000074.1, read as the reverse complement.
TCGATGCCTTCGATGTGCCCGACACCTTCACGATCGCTCTCGTGCGGGCGGCCCAGGAGCGCGGCGCGCTGCCTTACGTGAATATCCAGCGCTCCCGCATCACGCGCGAGTTGCTGAAGGGGGCGACCGCCGAGCAATACACGACGACGGCGGAGGTGGAACTGCACCGCATGCAGAAAATGCAGGCCTATATCGCCGTGCGCGGTTCGGATAATATTTTCGAGACCTCGGATGTTCCGGCGGAACGCGTCCAGACCGTCGCGAAGGCGATGCAGCCCGTGCTCGATCATCGCGTCAACAAGACCAAGTGGGTGGTGTTGCGCTGGCCTTCGTCCGCCATGGCCCAGCAGGCAGGCATGAGCACGCAGGCCTTCGAGGATTTTTATTTCCGGGTCTGCACATTCGACTACAGCCGGTACGGTCCGGGCATGAAGGCGCTGGCCGACCTCATGGATAAAACCGACCGGGTGCATCTGAAAGGGCCCGGCACTGACCTGACGTTTTCAATCAAGGGCATCGGCGCGGTTCCGTGTGGCGGGCTGCGCAACATTCCGGATGGCGAAGTGTTTTCCTGTCCGGTGAAGGACAGCGTGGAAGGCGTGATTCAATACAACGCGCCCACGGTTTATCTCGGCACCTCCTTCGACAATATCCGGCTCGTCTTCAAAAAGGGAAAGATCGTCGAAGCCACGAGCAACAACACGAAGCGACTGAACGAGATTCTCGATAGCGATGCCGGTGCGCGTTACATCGGCGAATTCGCCATCGGCTTCAATCCGCACATCCTCGAGCCCATGCGGGACATTCTTTTCGACGAGAAGATTGCGGGCTCGTTTCACTTCACTCCGGGGCAGGCCTATGAAACCGGCGGCAACGGCAACAAGTCGCAGGTTCACTGGGACATGGTCAATATCCAGCGGCCCGAATATGGCGGCGGAGAAATCTGCTTCGACGGCAAAATTATCCGCAAAGACGGCCTCTTCACGGTGCCGGCGCTCAAAAAATTAAACCCCGCCGAATTGCTCAAGAAAGGGTAGGCGGCCGAGTCCCTTCGCCGCCGTCCGGTGCAGAACGGAATCCGCGCCCTACCTGCCAAGCCCATGTCAGCAGATCCCTCACTCTCCGCCTTCATCCAGTCGCTCCCGAAGACGGAGACGCATCTGCATATCGAGGGAGCCCTGCCGTTCGAGTTGCTCCAGCGGGTCCGGCCTGAGTTCAAGCAGCCTCCCGCGTCGTGGGCGCCGGATTTCAAGTTTCGCGATTTCTCCCATTTCGAGCAGGAACTGCTCGAAATGGCCTTTTCTTGGTACATTTCGCCTGAGCGTTACCACGAGGCGGCGAAACTCATTTTTGCCCGTCACGTCGAGCAGAACGTGAAGTATGTCGAGACCAGCTTCGCTTCCGGGGTGATCGAGTTCTTGGATCTGGATGGACCCGAAGTGCTCGCGGCGATCCGCGCCGCGATTCCGGCTGGCCTGGAGGTCCGGGTTTTTCTCGGCATCCATCACAACGGAGCCGGCCATAAAATGAAAGCCGTGCTGGACGATGCGCTGGGTTGGAAGGATCTCGCCGGAGTTGATCTGCACGGCCCGGAGAATTTCGCGCTCGAGCCGTGGACTGCCGATTACTGGGCGGCGGCCCGGAGCGCGGGCAAATACACCAAGGCGCATGCCGGTGAATTTATGGGCGCGGATTTCGTGCGCCGCGTCCTCGACGAACTTCAACCGCAACGCCTCGAACATGGCGTGCGATCCGTGGAGGATTCTGCAGTGGTGGACGAGATCAGACGGCGGGGCATCGGGCTCGATGTCTGCCCAATCAGCAACCACAAGCTCATGCCGGGGATCACCCTGGCCGCGCACCCAATTCGCCAGCTGTTCGACGCCGGCGTCAAGGTGACTGTCAGCACGGACGACCCCATTTCGTTCGGGAATACGTTGTCCGACGAATACTCCGCTTTAGCTGGCCCCTGTGGATTCTCCCGCGCGGAACTAGCTCAAATCGCGCGCAACGGTTTCGAGGTAGCCTTGATGCCGGACGCGCAAAAGCGGCCGTGGCTCACTCAGCTCGATGCGGCCAGCGGGTAGGACGGATTATCCCTAGTCCTCCGTTTCGGGGGCGCGCTAACGCGGCCTCGGCGATCTACCCAACCGTTTTTTGGCGCGGAGCGGAGTCCGGGCCATACCGCTAATCATCCATAGATTGACGGCGATGGCAGAAGGTGGATTCTTCGTTTTCCTCTGCAACGAGTCGGAAACGACATCAGCCATGACAAACCTGTGAGTTCACCCATCACCTACATTGTTCCTGAAGGCATCCGCCGCGAGCGCGCCGACAAGGTGCTGGCGCGGGCCTTTCCCGAGCACAGCCGAGCCGCGTTTCAGCGGGCGCTGGAGGCCGGTCTCGTCAAGGTGGACGGCAAGGTCATCGAACAAAGCAACGAGGTGAAGGCCGGACATCTTCTGGAGTTTTCCTTTCCCGAGACGACCACGATGGTCCTAAAGGCGGTCGATATTCCGCTGGCCGTCATTTTTGAGGACAAACATCTGATCGTGCTCAACAAGGCGGCTGGCATGGTGGTGCATCCGGGCATCGGCACCGGCGAGGATACGATGGTTCATGCCCTGCTTGCGCATTGCGAAGGCGAGTTGAGTGGGATCGGCGGCGTGGAACGCCCGGGCATCGTGCACCGGCTGGACAAGGATACCACGGGGCTGCTGGTCGTCGCCAAGAATGACGCTGCGCACCGCGCGCTGGCCGATCAATTTGCCTCGCGGGCTTTAAAAAAAGAGTACATGGCGCTGGTCTCGAGCGTGCCGAAAAAAGACAGCGGCACTGTGGACAGCGCCATCAGCCGTCACCCCGTGCATCGCCACCGGATGACGACCGGCGAGGGTGGGCGGCCTTCAAAAACGGACTGGGTGATCGAAAAGAAATTCGGAGATTTTGCGGCGCTGGTGCGCTGCCGGATCCATACGGGCCGGACCCATCAGATTCGCGTGCACCTGAAATCACTCGGGCATCCGCTGCTCGGTGACAGCACTTATGGTTGGAAGCAGAATCCCGATCTGCCCGTGCCGCCGCGGGTCATGTTGCACGCAGAGCACCTCGTTTTCACCCACCCGGTGAATGGCAAGACGATGGACTTGCAGGCGCCGTTGCCGGCCGATTTCAAGAAGATGCTCGCGGCGTTGCGGAAATTGTAAAGACGTGAAGGCCCTGCGCCAGCACGGGTCCTATAACTTTTCCAATGTCTCCGCCGCCAGGCCCCAGCGGAGATTGTGCAGCGAATGATGAAAGCGGTCGACATGCGCGTAGTCGGCCACCGTCAGCATGGTGATGAGGGCGGCCGGGAAAACATCGGCCCGCGCGGTGGGCATGCCGGGAACAGCCTTCCGTTCCTCGAGGGTCAGCGGAGCCAGTTCGTCCAGCAGATGATTCATGGTATCAATGCCGATAATCGCCGGGGCCTCCTCGAGTTTCCGACCGTGACGCGCGCCCTTGATTGCACGCACACTGGTCATGCTGCCGCCCGTGAAGACCGCCGCGGGAGCAACAATGGCGAACCGAAACGCGCTTCGCTTCAGTTCATCGCGCACATGGACGGCGAGGGCATTGGCCTCGGTTTGTTGCAACGGGCCGGCGACGTCCTTGAAAAAGCGCTCAGTCAGCCGCACACATCCAAGCTTGAGGCTGATGGCCTGCTCGATCTGGCGGTCGCGAAAGGCGAGGCACTCCAGGCTGCCGCCGCCGAGGTCGAAAACGTAGAAGTCCCTCAACTCCGCGAGGGCGGGATCGCAGGTGAGGCCGCGACCAATCAGATTGGCCTCTTCATCGCCCGAAAGAATGCGAATTTCGTGACCGGTGGCGGTTTTCACCCGGATGCGAAAGTCGTCGCCGTTAGTCGCATCCCGTACGGCGCTGGTGGCGACGAGTATGATTTTGTCCGGCGCAAACGGCGCGGCGTCAGCCAGCAATTCTTGAATCGCGGCGAGTCCCCGGAGCATGCCGTCTTCGCTCAACTCGGGGATGGACTGACTGATTCCTTTGCTGATGCGGACGTCGAGGGTCTTGCTCTGGAGCGCGGTGATTTGTCCGGAGGCTGGACGTGACGCGACGAGCACCTTGATGGAGTTACTGCCGATATCGATGACCGCGACACAAGACATGCAACCACGGAATACACAGAACCCCCGGAAGAACAGAAATTATTTCCGGGTATTCCGTCGCGACACTTCAAAGCACATAATCCTTCGGAGCGATTAGCACGACGAATTCACCCTTGAGGCTGCCTTTAACCAGCCGGACTTCCACGTCCGCGGCGGTTCCGATGAGAAAAGTCTCGTGCAGTTTGGTGACTTCCTTGGCGATGCAAATGACCCGGTCAGGGCCGAGCACGCTGACAATCTCCGACGCAAATTTGTCGATGCGATGACAGCTTTCGTACAACGCCAGGGTGTAGTCGAAGTCGCGGTGCTTTTCGAGGAAAGCGATACGCGCGGCCGTCTTGGGCGGCAGGAAACCTGCGAATAAAAATCCGTTGGTGGGCAGTCCCGCGGCGGAAAGCACGGCCACGAGCGCGCAGGCGCCGGGCACGGGAATTACCGGCAGATTGCGGCGGCGGCACGAACGGACGATGCGAAAGCCGGGATCGCTGAGGCCGGGAGTTCCCGCGTCACTGACGACGGCGACAGACTTGCCCTGGGCAATGAGGGCGGTGAGTCTTTCGGCCACTTCAGTTTCATTGTGATCGTGGTAGGCGACGAGCTCGCGATGCAGGCCGAAGCGGGCGAGCATCGCACCCGTCGTGCGGGTGTCTTCGCAGGCCACCAGATCCACGGCGCCTAAAATTGCACGCGCCCGGTCGCTCAGGTCGGCGAGATTGCCAATCGGAGTCGCGACCACGTAGAGGTGGCCGGGCTGGGGTACCAGCGAGGAATTCACGGCGGGCGCAGTCATGACGTCGCCGGGACGGGTGCAATCGTGCGACGCTCAGCTGCCCATGCCGGGAATGCGGCCTTCCCAGGAAGCCGGACGACTCCAAGGAATGGAGGAATCCTGCTGGGGAGCACTGCACGCGGAGAATCCGAGGAGGACAAGCGCCGACATGATTAACACAAAAAGCGTTTTGCGGAAATGAGGCATGTTTACTGTTTGAATATGACTAAATGGCCGGTCTGCAACTGAACTTTGGCGACTCCGGGCTGGAATGGTTAAAATCCAATTCTCAGCGGTAAAAGCGGACTAAGACCGGACCCGGGAAAGTGCGACTAGTTCTGGCATTCAATCAAGTTTCTCGGGTGTAACTCGACTCAAACCATGGCTTGCCCGCGGTCTTGGTGACCCCGCTTCCGGGGTTGGATGCGAGATGTTCCAGGACTTTGAAAATAGTTTCGGTCTTGGCGGGCTGGCCGAGCTTCGCGGCCAGGGACTCCGCTGTGAAAGCGGTGCCGGGTGCGGCGCGGAGGGCGGCATCAATCGCCAGTTTAAGCGTGATGACGCTGCCGGCCGCTTTCTTGCCGGCTTCGACGCCGGGTTGATGGTAAGCGTTGATCCCGACCAGCGAGGCATAGATGCCAACCGCACGTTCGTAGAGGGCGATCAGGATGCCGATCGTCTTGGGTGAAACCTCCGGAACGGTGATCGTAATGGAGTGGCGGTTGCTCTCGCTGAGCGCGTCGCGCGTCCCGAGCAGGAAGCCCTGTAGAAAATCACCGCTGGTGACGCCGGGTTCGACCTCAAGGGATTGGTCGTCCGCGCGATCCTTCAAGACCTCAATGAAGGTGACGAAGAAATTATTCACCCCGTCGCGCAATTGTTGCACGTAGGCGTGCTGATCGGTTGAGCCTTTGTTGCCATAGACCGCGATGCCTTGGTTGACGACGTTGCCGGCAAGATCGCGTTCCTTGCCGAGTGATTCCATGACCAGTTGCTGGAGATAGCGGGAAAATAACAGCAGGCGGTCCTTGTAGGGCAGGATCACCATGTCTTTCGCGCCGCGGCCATCGGTGGCCCAGTACCACATCAACGCGACGAGGGCCGCGGGATTGTCGCGCAGGGATTTCTTGCGATTCACGGCGTCCATGGCGGCGGCGCCGGCCAGCATTTGGTCGATCTTGATGCCCTGGAGTGCGGCGGGCAGCAGGCCCACGACACACAGTTCGGAAGTGCGGCCACCGACCCAATCCCACATGGGAAAGCGTGCAAGCCAGCCTTCTTTTTGCGCGACTTGGTCGAGCTTGGAGCCTTCGCCGGTGACGGCGACAAAGTGTTTCGCATAGTCCAGGCCCGCGGCCTTGAACGCGACCTGTGCTTCCAACATGCCATTGCGCGTCTCGGCGGTGCCGCCGGATTTTGAGATGACAACAACGAGGGTTTGCTTCAACCGGCTGCCGAGTCCCTTGAGGACATAGTCCATGCCGTCGGGATCGGTGTTGTCGAAAAAGGAAATCCCCATCTTGTCCCGGCCACCCTTAAGCCGGCCGAGCGCATGGCTCACAAATTGCGGCCCGAGGGCGGAGCCGCCGATGCCGATGACCAGCACTTCCTTGAATTTACCGGCGGCGCCCGAGATTTCACCCTTATGCACCTTGGCGGCGAAAGTCTTGATTGACTCGAGGGTCGAGGTGATCGCTTCGCGCAGTTCGGTGGTGGGGGCGAGTTCCGGATTGCGCAGCCAATAGTGGCCGACCATGCGGTTTTCATCGGGGTTGGCGATGGCGCCGCCTTCGAGGGCCGCGAGATCGGCGAAGGCCTTGTTCAACTTCGGCTCCATCGACGTTAAAAAGTCGTCGGGGAAGGGCATGCGGCTGATGTCCACTGACAGGCCGAGCTTGGAGTTGGTGTAGTAGAGCGATTTGAAGCGGTCCCACGTCATAGTGCACAAAGGAGTAGCGGGTGCGTCCGGCGGGGGCTAGTCGAAAACAGAGTTAGTTTTCGGGATTGCTTGGGCGGCGCGGGCACGCATTCACTGGGTGGCTTAAAGCATGGCCTTCGATCTCAAGCGTGTACTTAAAGTGATGCTGTTCGCCTCGAACGGTTCTCTCTCCGTGAAAGACATTCAAACGGCGATTAGTCGTTTTCATGAGCAGGCGACCGCGTTGCCACTGGATGACGGCCCGGTCGCGCCTGCGGAAGGCGAGGCGGTTGTGGCCGAGGTCGCAGTGAATGTGTTGGAAACGGGTGGTCCGGTGGAAGTGACCCTCCCTGCTCCCGTGGAGGATGATGAATTTTATCGCGAGGTGCCCACGCTCGTCACGACCACCCAGATCCGCGAGGCCATCGATGTCATCGCTTTGGAACTGCAGGCGGCGGACAGTGAAATCGTGCTGACCGAAGGGCACAATGGCTGGCGCTTGGTTACTCATCCGCGCTTTGCCCGCTGGGTGCGCTTGCTGCGCAATGAGCCGCCACCGGTCCGGTTGACCGCATCCGCGCTCGAGACGATGGCCGTGATTGCATATCGGCAGCCGGTGACCCGGGCGGAAATCGAGCAAATCCGCGGCGTGTCGGCTGAAGCGGGTTTGAACAAACTGCTAGAGCGGGATTTGGTTTACGTGGTGGGCCGTGCGGATCAACCGGGCCGTCCGCTGCAATACGGCACGACCGATGCGTTCCTTGAGTTCGTCGGAATCAAATCCCTGGATGAGTTGCCTTCGTCCGACGTGTTGTCGCCGCGGCAGATCGACTCCTGGCTGCAAACCTCGAATAATCCGAGAGCCGCGGGCGACGCCGATATGGGACTGGATGAGACGGAGGAGCAGCAGATGTCTTTGGAGCAACCGGCGACAAAGGTTGAGGCGTCGAGCAGCTAGCGGATTCCTGTCATGAGCCAGGCCATTCGCATTGGAGTCATCGGCGCCGGCGCCAATACCCGCGCAAAACACATTCCCGGCTTTCAATCGATCCCAGGGGTGGCAGTGACCGCCATCTGTAACCGCACCAAGGCGTCTGGCGAAAAAGTGGCCGGAGAATTTGGCATCCCGATCGTGACGGACAACTGGCGCGATATTATCGAGTCTTCGGACATTGATGCCGTTTGCATCGGCACTTGGCCGAATCTGCACGGCAAGCTGGCGACGGCTGCGCTGAGGGCGGGCAAACATGTGCTGACAGAGGCGCGCATGGCCCGGAATCTGGCCGAAGCGGAAATGATGCTCGGAGAGTCGCTGTTGCATCCTAAATTGACTGCGCAAATTGTCCCGGCCCCAATGTCGCTGCCGTTCGACGACACGATCACGGATTTGCTCCAAAGCGGCGAGCTGGGTACGCTTCGTGAAGTGTTGCTCCACGCCACGACCGACTCTTTGGCCGACAGTGCCAAGCCACTGAACTGGCGGCAGGATTTTAATTTGAGTGGCAAAAACACTCTCTACCTGGGTATCTATTACGAGATGGCACTGCGCTGGCTGGGGCAGGGCGTCGCATCAGTGATCGCCGACGCCGCGATTTTCACGAAGGAGCGCAAAGATGAAGAGGGCGTGCCGCTGGCGACGACCATACCCGAAAGTCTCACCGTGCTGGGGGCATACGCCCCTTCAACCGGCTCGGGCCTTTCAGACGGGGCTCGCTTCATCGCGCATTTCAGCGGAGTTGAGCGCACTGCACTGCGGAATGAGTTCCGGCTACACGGCAGCAGGGCGGGCCTGCGCCTGGATCTACTGAGAAACGAGCTGTGGCTGACCCGGGCCGGCGAAGCGGAAAAGTTAGTGGAGATAAAACCGGAAAAGCGCGGGGCCTGGCGGGTGGAAGCTGATTTCATTGACAGCATTCGTGAAGGCAAGCCGGTCCACCTGACGAATTTTGCCACGGGGGTGGAATACATGCGCTTCACGGAGGCGGTCTGGACATCGTGGAATGCCGGCGGTCAGCGCGTGACACTCTGAGGACTATCGTCTTGTCCTAAACAGATAGAGAGCGAAAACGCCGAGACTGAGCAGGGCGAGCGCGATGAAAAAATAAAGAAAGCAGCCGCGCTTAACCCTGCTGTGCACGGAATGACCTTCCTTTTGATACTGGGCCATTATTTCCTCGGCCGCGATATTTGCGGCGATCTCGTCTTGCAGATGCCGGGCCGGATTCACCTTCATCGGCGGAGCGGTCGGAAGTCGCTCGAACGGCACGGGAGCCACGTCCGTTCCGGCCGTTCCGCGGAATGCCGCGATTTCGCGGTCAAGCCATGCGAGTTGTTCCAGGACGAGGCCACGCTGATGCTGGAGTTCTTTCAGGCGATCAGACACAGGGCACAAGTAAGGGTGGTCTGGGCTTCCATGCAATCCCGCTTCGCTGGAGTTGCCGGTTCTTTCGCGGCATAAAAAAGGCGCACCCGGAAGGATGCGCCTGAAATTATTGGGAAGCGGTCGTCAGCTCAGACCACGTTCACCTTGCGGTGAGCTTTGTCGAACTCGACGGTGCCGTCGCGGAGCGCGAAAAGCGTCCAATCCCGGCCCACGCCCACGCCCTTGCCGGGATGGTGCTTGGAACCGCGCTGACGGACGATGATGCCGCCGGCGAGGACCTTCTGGCCGCCAAATAATTTGATGCCGAGGCGCTTGGAATGGCTGTCGCGGCCGTTGCTGGAGGATTTCTGACCTGTTTTATGTGCCATGGTGGTGGATCCTTAAACAGTGATGGATTCGATTTTGATCACGGAAAGTTCCTGGCGATGGCCGCGTTTACGCTCCATGCCCTTGCGCTTCTTTTTCTTGAAAACGATGATCTTTTTCGCGCGCTTGTTCTCGAGGACCTTCGCGGTGACGGAAGCGCCGATCAGGAAGGGGGTGCCAACCTTGAAGCTCTCGCCCTCGCCAGCGGCGAGGACTTCGTTGATCTCGATGGTGGAGCCGGTTTCGGTCTTGGGATAACGGTCGACAATGAGGATGTCGCCCTCGCTAACCGAGAACTGCTTCCCCTGCGTTTTGATAGTGGCTTTCATAAGTTCAAAGGGTCGAAATAAGGGGAGTCTCTTGGGGGTAATCAAGGATTTATTTACGTTTTCCGCAAATCGTTTTGTGAAAGAGGATTTTTTTCCGCAAGAGCCTGCTTGCGAGGAGGGATTTCAGCGGCCAAATCAAATTATATGGCGCGTGTGATCAAGCCGGCGGAATTTCAGGGCACGAATACCGTGGCCTTGGCAAGGTGGCTGTTGGGCAAGGCTTTAGTTCGCACAACTGAAATCGGGAGGGAGGCTCATTTGATCACTGAAGTTGAAGCCTATAATGGCGAGCAGGACCTGGCTTGCCACGCGAGCAAAGGTCGCACGAAAAGAACAGAGGTGATGTATCAAGCCGGCGGAGTGTGGTATGTCTATCTCTGCTACGGCATCCACGAGATGCTCAATCTGGTAGTGGGCCCGAAAAATTATCCCGCCGCAGTGTTGATTCGCGCGGCGGGCGATATCGTCGGGCCGGGCCGGTTGACCAGGCGCTTGCAAATTGACCGGGAACTGAACGGCCGGCCAGCCAGTCCTGAAACGGGGCTGCATCTCGAAGATCTCGGGCTGGAGGTGCCTCGCCGGCGGATCAAATCGAGCAAGCGAATCGGAATTGATTTTGCCGGCCCGGTCTGGGCAGAAAAACGCTGGCGTTTTCAGCTCGACCCCGCGGTCAGTCGAAAAAAAAGCGCGATGCTTATTTCGTAGCAACCGTCGGCGGCGCTTTGTATTCGCTCAGCAGCAGCGTGGCGGCGCCGAAGCTTAACTTTAGCTGCATTTTGACCGGCAGATTACTGAGGTCCTGGGAAATCCACACTTTAATTTCCCCGCCCTTTTTGAACAGTCCCTTGGGATCTTTTTCCATGCGCGGGACGAGCACCAGAGTTTGATAGGTTCCCAGCGGAGTTCGTACTTCCTCGTACGCTTCCGCCGTGATGGTCAGCGGATAAAAATCGCGCCCAAATTGGACCAGCAGATCGCGTTTATCGCCCGGCTTTAAATTCCAATCGCGGGTTTGAACCAACGCGCTAATCAGATCCATCGGATTGCCCTCGGGAAGGGGAATTTCAGCCGTTTGCTCGGTGCGCACCCGATCGGTGTACTTGGCCATGTGCGTGCCGTAGTCGAAGACCATTTCAGTATCAGTGGCCCGCTTCGGATCGGCGCCACTTTCCTTGACCTGAAGCATGCGCCCCGTCGCTTTTTCAATCACGACTTCCGCCTTGTTGTCGAAGGCATAAAAGTTCCGGACAAATCCACGCGTGCGCGTGTCCGTGGTGACCGTCATGACCTCCGCGCCATTTTTCTGTCCATCGTGCGCGGCGATGACGATTTCGCCCGCCCTCCCGAAAATCGCGAACCCCGCGCGGTACGTGAAAGTCTCCCCATCACGGAAGGCGGTGAATGGCGCGGCGCGGCCCACCGGGGTGCCCAGCATTAGGATTAGATATAAGAGAAGCAAAAA
>JANYDX010000062.1 GCA_025363395.1 Verrucomicrobiota bacterium | reverse complement strand
CGGGCGCGGTTTTTGTCTTCAGGCCGCGGGCAATCTGGTGGTTGCCCGGCAGAGTTCATCGTGCAGTTGTTGGACGGCTCGAGCGTCGGCGTTTATGGAAGGGGAACCGAGGGATTCGACAAACTGACAGGCGGCGTGTCCGCGGGCGGTTTGTTCATACATTTCGATCCAGGAGGTGCGTTCGGGCAGACACTCCGGGTTGACGGGCCACACGCCGGGGCGGGGTTTGATATGACTGCTGATGCCGATGCGCCACGGCTTTGGACTCACCCGGGCGCGAAAACATTTTTGGTTGAGACACATCCGGACGTAGAGTGCGTCCGTCCCGAAGGACTGGAAGCATTCGGCCACGGCCGGCTCGTCCGGGTGGAAAGTGCGATGCATGACCAGCACGCGAAAACCGGCCGGGGTCCGGTAGAGGCGCAGGTGCCAGTCGGGGTGGGATGTGCTGAATTGCCCCATCCGCTCGCGCGCCTTTTTTTCCGCTCCCCCTCGAAGGCGCACGTGGAAGCGGCGGAAATAATCGCCACGATATTGCCTGAAAAAAGCGCTAGCAGGCCCAGGATGCATGCCGATCGTTTCGACTGGAGAATCATGCCGGTGGCGATGGCTCCGGTCACCAGCAGAATGGTGGATATCACGACCTGGCTTAAAGGCATTGCGCCATCAAAGTCGACGTCCGCGAACAGCACATCGGGCGTGTTGAGGCAGCGCGCCCCGTAGGTATTCCGGGTGATTACAACCTCGCCATGACGGCTGATGATCTCCTCGCGGATGGGAACTCCCTCCCCTCCGTTGTAGGTTAGCTTCGGCTCACGGCGGATAATTTTTTCACCCCGACGAAAGCGGGCCAATGCCTCCTGCGCGCGTTGATCGGCGCTGGCTTGGGCATCGGACTGGCTGACATCGGACCACCCAAAGCGGCGAATCCTCACCTTTTTTTCGCGCACGCGATCTTGGATGCGGGCATCGGCGCAGTAGTTTGGAACGATCATCTGCGGGAATAATTCCGAGCCATTCCGCCGTGGCGAGTCTGGAAACCGAAGTTGACCCTTGATCTGACCTCCAGAGGTCCGATCAGGCCTGTCCACTAAGCGTGTCTATACAGAAGGATGACCACGAAACATACCAAACACACGAAATCCAAGAGTGAGATCTCCTGAAGAAAAATCGGGGAAGCGGGCTTTGCTTTTTGGTGATAAAAAGCCGTCGTCGAACTTTCCTCTTAGGTATGCAATTCGTGTATTTCGTGGTGACCCCAACTTCACTGTTGGCTAAGCCGCGCAAACAAATCCAGCTGATCGCTGAATTCACCTGCTTTACACTCCGGAAAACGTCTTGTCTGTTTGTGGGGCCGGGGTAATCTCCGGGCATGGCCAAGGCATCACTCAGGGAAATCAGTTCGGCACCGTTTCCATTCGCCCGGCAGTTCACGGCTCCGCCTTTTTTTGTGGGACTCGAGGACGCCAAAATGAAGAGTCAGTTATTACTGGGCGCGGTCCAGACCTCGGGGAAGAAAACGACGAAGAACAAGCCGGCGAAAAAAGCAGCGCCCAGGAAAAAGGCAGCGAGAAAACTTCGGGCGAAGCCACAGGGAAGGAAGTAATCTCGCGACGCTTGCTTTAGCCCTGGGGAGAATCGTCCTTGGTCACCGTGAAATTCTCGGTGCGGGTTGACGTGGTCCCATCTGGTTTTGTCACTTCGATATTGCGGGTGTAACTGCCGTCGGAGTGTTCCGTTGTGACTGAGTTTCGCTCAAGGGTTTTGCCATTCGCGCCGGTGATCGTGGTGTCCTTGGCGTAACCGTCCGCGTCCTTGGTGGTGGTGCTGTTGATCGTGGATGCTCGGCCGTTCGCCCCGGTGATCGTGCCAGTCGTCGATGCGCCGGCATCGGTTTTTGTGGTGGTGGTGGCGAGGGTCTCCGTTTTGCCGTTGAAACCGGTGCGGGTCGCGTGATCGGAAATGCTGCCGTCGGTGTTTTTAGTCAGCGTGCCGGTGGTCATGGCGGATTTTCCATCCGGCAGCGTGGTGGATTTCGAGACAGTTCCTGTCCCTGTGGTCTTGTCGAAATTGCGGCTGGAGCTGGTGGTGCCGGTGCCCCCGTTCTGGTTCGTCCACGTGCCTTGGCGGGAGACACTGCCGTCACCGCGAACGGTGGTCGAGCTGGTGGTACCCGAACCACCCTTGCTGTTGGCATACGTGCCTGTATGGGTTGAGGTGCGGGTCTTGGCAGAGGCGACGGAGGCGAAAGGCATCACTCCCACGAGGAGGAGTAAGGCGGAGGTAATCTTGCGATAGGTTGGAATATTCATGGTTAAATTTGCTAAGGGCGAAGACGAATCTACCGGGGGATGGTTTCGGAATTCGTGCGGATATATTTTACGTAAAATCGCTGGCTGATGTAACCTTGGACCGAGCTTCTCCGCTCACCCGCCGTTGGTTGGACTGCCTGCTTGAATCGACGGAGGAGGGTTTAAGCCAGACCAGATCCCGTAGGCTAACGTTAGAGTAAACCGAGGCTTTGGATCGAGGTGGTTTGACTCACCGTGTCGGGCTGTGAATCGTCCCCGTTCGATGTTTCCACGTATCCACGTTCTCCCTCGGCTTTTTGCTTGTACGCCTTTGCAAGTGGCGGGGCGTAATTGCACCGATTCGGCGGTGCCCAGCGTCTTGCCCGCGCCACCGCCGTCGGCCTTTACCTCCCTCCAGGTTTCCGTTGGCTTTAGCGCTTACGGCCGGTGGGATCGCACGCGCCAGGCGAGCAGTGGGGTTCACTTCACTTTTTTGCCAGGCCCGCTTTAAAAGTGAACCGCACCCGATTCCTCCTGTATGTATTCGCGGGAACGCTCGTGTTCGCGGGGGTGGTTTGGGCATTTCACCGCTGGCGGGAGACCGGACAAAAGCGCGCGGTCTGGGCGGCGGCGAAGCCGGTGCGGCCCGATCTCGCGAAATGGCCGGCGGTATTTTCCGCCCGCCTTGCCGCCGCAGAGGCAAGGCTCACCGCACCGAAGGTCGACGTCGCGGCGCTGGGTGAACTCAGCCGCCTGTACCACGCCAACGGATTTGTGACTGAAGCCGAACAAGGTTACCGCGCACTGCTGGTCTTTGATTCGCGTGAACCCCGCTGGCCGCATCTGCTCGCTGCGCTGCTTTCCGAGTATGGCCGGCTTGACGAAGCCCTGCCATTGTTGCGCCAGACGGTTGCCTTGGCGCCCGATTATGCGCCCGCGCGATTGCATCTCGCGGACGCACTGGTGAAGTTGAACCGGTCCGATGAAGCCGCTGCGGCCTATCGCGACCTGCTGCTGGTTGCGCCAAAAAATCCTTATGCACTGTTGGGACTCGCGCGGCTTGATCTCGGCGCCGGGCGTTTGGCCGACGCCCGGACCAAATTGCAGAAAGCCATCGCCATCCATCCAAAATTTTCCGGAGCACAGAGTCTCCTTGCGACGGTCAGTGATCTGCTCGGTGACGAGTCCGTCGCCAGCGCCGCGCGGGATCAGGCGGCGGAAGCGGGTCGTTTCCGGGATGCGGCGGATGCCTGGACGGAGGAGTTGGTGGACTACTGTTACGATGTTTACCGCCTGCACGTCGTGGCTGCGGGCCGGACGGCGGGACGTGCCTGGCGCGAGGCGCTGCCGCCGCTGGAACGGGCGTTGACTCTCGCTCCTGGCAATCCAGGCACCCATCGCCAGCTCGGGAAGGTTTTTCTGGCGCTCAATGAACTTCCCCGAGCGCGCGAACAGTTGGAAAAGGCCGTGGCCCTCGACCCGGGCAATCCTGCTGCGTACATCGATCTCGTGGGGGTTTATCGCGCCACCAGCGACGTGCCCGCGGCACTGCGCAGTCTCGAATCCGGCCTGACCCTCTGCCCGGAGGACGCGGGTTTGCATTACGAGTATGCGCTTGCGCTTCTGGCGCGCCGCCAGCTGGCGGACGCGGTGCCGCATCTCGAGACCGCCCGCCGGTTGAGTCCCGAAAAACCGTTCGCGGCGCGCGACCTGATCTCGACTTATTTCCGACTGAATCGCGAACCGGACGCGGCCAGGGTACTGGACGAGGAGCTGGTGAAACATCCGGAATTTTCCGCATTTCTCGTGATGGCGGCGCGCTACAGGATCATGAAGCACCAGCCGGATGAGGCCGCCGCTTTGCTGGTTAAAGCGCGTGCAGCCGGGTCGTTTCCGGGGGATATCGCCGGTCTCACCGAGGATTTCCGCCGCACTTTCGGTTATCCGCCGCGGTGATTTCTGGCACTGGATCACTGGAGCCCAGTGACCTCGACGCGCGGTGGGACGAACGGTTTTTCTTGAGGCGAGCGGGCTTCTGCCGGCCAAATCACCAACTGCGCAGATCGCGGAACAAGGCGCTTTGGCGGCGTGAAAGTTCCACGGAGAGACCGGTGCGAAGCGTGACCTTGAGGCTCCCGCCAAACCACGGCTCAACGGCCGAGATGGATTCCAGGTTGATGATCGTGTTTCGGCTGGCGCGGAAGAACACGGCCGGATCGAGCCGGAGTTCGAGCGTATTGAGGGATCGCAGTATAAGCGGCTGGGCTTTGTCCAGGTGGAGCTTTGAATAATTTCCAATGGATTCAAAGGCGTGGACGTTTCCAAGCGCGACGAACCAGCAGCGGTCGCCTTCGCGGACGAAGATCCGCTCATGTGATCGGAGTGGCGCCGGAAAATTGTTTTTTTGCGTGATGGTCGGTGCGAGGGTGGGGCGGACGCGGTCGAGCGCCACCGCCAGCCGGGCGGGTTCCACCGGCTTGAGCAGGTAGTCGAGGGCGTCGACCTCGAAAGCCTGGACCACATGTTGATTGAAAGCCGTGCAAAAAATTACCGCGGGAGTGGCCTCCAATTGTTGCAGCAGGTCGAAACCACTTCCATCCGGCATCAGTACGTCGAGAAAAAGCAGGTCCGGCCGCAATGTTTCCACCGCAGCGATCCCGCTGGAAACATCCTCCGCTTCACCCACCACCTCGATATCGGGATGGCTGCCCAGCAGGCGGCGCAGTTCCTGTCGGGCGCGGGGTTCGTCGTCGATGAGCAGAGTCTTCATTGAGCTTGGGGGATTTGCAATCGGGCGAGGATCAAGCGGGAGGATTTTTGTTCGAGCGTACAGTTGGCTTGGGGACCGCACAGGAGAGTCAATCTCTCCCGCAAATTTTTGAGGCCCACTCCGGCCGGCGCGGAGGCATTCCGGAGCAGTTCTCCCACATTGGTGACGTGCAGATGAAGTTCGTTCGCTTCAACGCCGGCCCACAGGGTGATCTCGCGCGGGCGGCCAGTCTGATGCGAACCATGCTTGAGGGCGTTCTCCACCAAGGTTTGCAAGGCAAACGCGGGCAGGCGGCAGCGCGCCGCATCCGCGGAAATATCCTGCTGGATATTCAGCAGATGCGGGAAGCGCAGCTCCTCCAGTCGCAGGTAGTCGCCGACCAGCGCCCACTCATGGGAAAGCGGAACGAGCGCATTCGCATCGAGGGTGAGTGACGCGCGGAGGAGCGTGCTGAGGTGGCGGATCGCTTCCCGGGCCAGTTCCGGATCCTCGGCGGTGAGCGCACTAATGGTGTTCAAAGTGTTGAACAGAAAATGCGGTTCATATTGGGCGCGCAGGCGGGAAAGCTCGGCCTGTCGGGCTGCGGCCACGGCCCGAAGCCGGTCGATTTCCGACTGCCGCGAACGCGCGGCGAATTTTATCCCGAGGTAACCGCCCGTCCACAGGCCAAACACGACGAGGTAGTTGACTCCGGTCAAGACGATCACCCGGAGCATCTGACCTGCCTCCGGCTGCGGGTAGAGCTACGCCTGCATCGCTGCAGTCACGAGCGCGAGCGCGCTGGCGCAGACCGGGATGCCCACCGCCAGCCGGATAATCCAGGCCCGGCTCGATTGCTGGCCTGCCAAACCGGGGCGCAGTGCCTTTCGCAGGAGGTGGGAAAGTGCGAAGCCGGTGCCAGCGACAACCAGGTTGCCAAACACACTCCGGGGCGCAGGGACGGTGAAGCCGCTGAAAAACAGCGTATTCACCAATCCATATAATCCCCAGCCAACACACTGCAGGATAAGGTAAGCCGGGGGTCGCGATTGATCTAGAGAGGTGTTGGACGCGGTCGGGTCATGGTGCCGGAGCGAGGAAGGTGTTCAGCTCATTGGTGAAACGCGCGGGTTGATCGAGCATGACAAAATGTTGCGCATCTGAAATCCGCACGCGAGTCAGCAATCGCGCGCTGGAATATTGTTGGGCGAAAAGTTCCACCGGCACAGCTCCGGGGTCGGCTCCCGCCTCCACCAACAGGACGGGACACGTGATATGGCTGATATCCGCGCGGGCGTCCGTGGCAATGATGTCGCTCAAAGCGTGGACTACGGTCGCCTGGTCGCTGGCCTGCATCCAACTGAACACAATTCCCTGGGCGGCCGGGGTGGTGACAAGCCGTGGCAAACCCTGGCGGATGCCAGTTGAAAATACTTCGTGAGACTGTTGTTCCATCGCGGCGCGCAGTCCGGCGGCATAATGACGCGCGCCCTCGGGCGTGGCGCCGGGTTGGGCGCCGGAAAGGAAGGGCAGACTGTCGACGATGATGACCCGCGATACGAGGTCAGGAAATTTCGCGGAAAGTTTGATGGCCAGAAGACCGCCCAGGCTGTGGCCCACGATTGCGGGTTTGGGCGAGGCGTGCGCCGTGGGGTAGTCGCCAAGGGCTTGTTCCATGGTGGAAAGAAATTCTCCGGCGACCGGCGGCTGTCCGCCAAAGCCGGCCAAGGTAAACACATGGCATTCGTGCGAGGACTCCAGTGACTTCACCGTTTCAGCCCAAACCTCGCCGGAGCATCCGAGACCGGGAATTAAAAGCACTGGCGTACCGTGTCCGCTGACATGAACGGAGAAAGCCGCAGGGTTGGTCGGAGTGCCTGCATGAGCGCCTGAAACAGCGAACGCCAGCAGCAGGGCTGCGGCGGGAAACCAGAGACGTTGAAACGAAGGGAATGGGATTGTTTTCATACGGCCGCATTCTGCCGTATCGCCCCGGAGTTGAGTGCGATTAGGGACTGCCGGTCGTTTTCGAGGATGAGCGAAATAGGGTGTCCATGATCGAAAGCCGGGCCCGACTGAGCCTTCGGCGCAGGAGGAACAGCGCTGCGAGAATATCTGGAAAAAAGGGGCCAACTAAACCTCCGCCACCGCCAGAGCTTGAGGTGGCAGCCGGAGCGACGCTGGTCGGCGCCGGGGTTGTGGTGGTCGTGGCGGTGGCCGCAGATGGGGCTCCCGAGGTCTCGGTCAAAAGAAGGGTGGTGACGATGCGGCCAGCCGTGATTTTGCGGATCACAGCGTTGCCGGTGTCAGCCATAAAAATTTCATCCGCATTGTCGAGGACGAGTATATGCGGCTGGTTGAAAAGTGCGCTGCCTCCCGTGCCGTTGACAATTCCTGCAACTCCCGGCGTGCCGGCGATTGTGATGACGGCTCCGTTG
>JANYDX010000060.1 GCA_025363395.1 Verrucomicrobiota bacterium | reverse complement strand
GCCAGCGTCATGGACCTCTGCCTCTCGTGCAAAGGCTGCAAATCCGAATGTCCGTCGAACGTTGACGTCGCCGGGCTCAAGGCCGAGTGGCAGCAGCACTACCACGATGCGAATGGTATTCCGCTCCGCTCGCGGCTCGTGGCCAGCTTCACCAAGTCCATGCGCCTCGCCTCGCTGGCGCCCGCGCTCTACAACTGGGCCGTCACCGCGCCCGATGTCTCGCGCTGGATCAAACGCTTCGCGGGTTTCTCGACCCACCGAAGCCTGCCGGCCTTGCACCACACCACGCTCGCCGCGTGGCACGCGAAACACGGGAACGCAGGGTCGTTGCCGGCGACAACCTCGCCCGCGAAAATGGCCGCCACCAGCGGCAACCCTGCATCGGAAAGAAAATCAGATCCCTTTCCCAACGGCCGCGTCCATCTTTTTTGCGACGAGTTCACGAACTACAACGACACTCCTGTCGGGATCAAAGCGGTCCAACTCCTCAACCAGCTCGGCTACGAAGTCGTCATTCCGGAGCACGTTGAAAGCGGGCGCGCGCATTTCTCCAAAGGCCTCGTGCGCGAGGCGCAGCAGTTCGCCATCCGCAACGTTGAACTGCTCAAGGATGTCATCACGCATGAAGCCCCGCTCATCGGCCTCGAACCGTCCGCCATCCTGGGCTTCCGCGACGAATATCCCGACCTCGTGCCCGATGCTTTGCTCGACGCCGCGAACGCGCTCGCGAAAAACGCGCTGCTGATCGACGAATTCATCGCCCGCGAAGCCGACGCCGGCCGGATCAGACGCGCGGCGTTCAAAGCCGAAACTCTCGCGATCAAACTCCACGGACACTGCCATCAAAAGGCGCTCTCCTCGCTCGGGGCCACGGTGAAGATGCTCGAACTGCCGGCCGGCCACCAGGTGACAGTCATTCCGTCCGGTTGTTGCGGCATGGCCGGTTCGTTCGGTTACGAGGAAGAACATTTTGCCCTCTCTCAACAGATCGGCGAACTGGTCCTTTTCCCCGCCGTGCGCGGCGCACCGGAGAGCACGGTCATCGCCGCCCCCGGTACCAGCTGCCGTCATCAAATCAAGGACGGCACCGGCCGCGTGGCGCTGCATCCGGTGGAAATCCTGCACGCCGCGCTTTTATAGCCCGCCGCCCTTCAAATCTTTCTCGTTCTCATTCTCGCTCCCACCCTGCATTTCGACGACTGACGAGAGAATGAGAACGAGGAGGATTGCGAGAAAGAGAATTCAGGTGGGGAAGACGCCCCCATGACCGCAACATGACTTTCTTCCTATATCGCCAAACCGGTCAGGCGTGTTAGGCTGCAGGCCACATGTCGAACGCCGACCATCGCCGCACCAGCAGCTATTACGGAGCCTTCGCTTTCGCGAGCGTGATCCTGTCGTGCTTCATGGGCTTCTTTGCCCATCAGCATTACTACAGTTCGGAATGGATGCTTCTCCTCACCTTTCTCCTCGGCGCCCTTTATACCGCACTCAGCATCCTCGGCGGCGCGGGCATTGAAGGTCGCGGGGCCAAAGCTCACGCGATTTATTACGCGATCCAATGCGCCGTCCTGACGACGATGATCTTTGTCAGTCCGATCCGCGGTTTTTTTGGCATCATTGTCCTGCCTCTTTGTGCCCAGGCGATCTTCGACCTCCGCCCGCGTTTCGCCGCACTGGTGAACGTCTATTTATTCGGGATGAACCTGGCTCTCTGGGCCATTCCCTACGGATGGAACGGCGCCTCGGAAGCCTTCTTCAGTTATTCAACCGGTTTTGCCTTCACGATTGTTTTCACGATCATCACGCGCCAGGCACTGATCGCCCGCAGGCGGGAGGAAAAACTCCGCCAGGAAGTGGAATTGGCCAACCGCCAGCTGTGCGATTATGCAGAGCAGGCGGGCGATCTTGCCACCACCCGCGAGCGCAACCGCCTTGCCCGCGAAATCCACGACGGTGTCGGCCATTACCTCACCGTCGTTAAAACCCAGCTCGATGCCGCGGCCGCCCTGTTGCCGGCACAGCCGGAAAAAGCCCGCGAGTCCGTGCAAAAAGCCGCGCGGCTCACCAGTGAAGCCCTCGAGGATGTCCGCCGCTCCGTCGGCACGCTGCGCACCGACACGGGCCGTCCGCCCTTGCCCGAGGTGCTCAAGGAACTTGCCACCCAAGGCGAGCCCGTCGCCACTCTCGCAGTCGAGGGCACCCCGCGTCCGTTGTCTTCGGCCGTGGAACACGCGCTCTTCCGCGCCGCACAAGAAGGCCTCACGAACATTCGCAAGCACGCTCGCGCCACCAATTCGTTGCTCGTCCTCGATTTTCGCCTGCCTCAGTGCATCCGTCTCGAGCTGTCCGACAATGGCGTGGGCACGACCCACCCCGCGCCCCACTCCGGCTACGGCCTCATCGGACTGCGTGAACGCATCGAACTTCTCGGCGGCCGGATTGAAACCGCCAACCGGCTCGACGGCGGATTTGCCCTCACCGTCGAGGTACCGGCATGAACCCCGCGGCTCACCAGCGGGACTTCCGCTCCGACACCCCAGAGATGCATCCCGGACTGTCGGTGGAAATTTTCACATGAAAAAAATCCGCCTCATGCTGGTCGACGACCAATCGCTCTTTCGCGAGGCATTGCGCACGCTCTTGGCCTTGCAGGAAGACTTCGAAATTGTCGCCGAGGCGGGCAACGGCGAGACCGCCTGCTCGCTCGCGCGGGTGCACCAGCCGGACGTCATCCTCATGGATTTGCGCATGCCGGGCATGGGCGGGGTCGCCGCCACCCGGCGGATTGTGTCGGCCATGCCCGCAGCCCGCGTGGTCGTGCTCACCACGTTTGAAGAGGACGAGGAAATTTTCGAAGCCATGCGTGCCGGGGCTCTCGGCTACCTGTTGAAAGCCTGCTCCGCCGAGAAGCTCTGTGAAGCCGTGCGCGCCGCCGCCAAGGGCACCTCCGTGCTGGAGCCATCGGTGGCCGCGCGGATGATGGCGGAACTCAACCGTCTTTCCGCACGCGAAGGCAAAAAGATTTCCCAGCCGCTCGCCGATCCCCTCTCCGACCGCGAACTCGCCGTATTAAAACTGCTCGCCGTTGGCTGCAGCAACAAGGAGATCGGCTCCCGGCTTAACATCACCGAGGGCACTGTGAAAAACCACATGACCAATGTTCTCGGAAAACTCGGCGCGCTTGATCGCACCCAGGCCGCATTGCGCGCCAGGGAGATGGGGCTGATCTGATTAAGCACGGCTCACGCTAAACTATTTCCACCCTCAAAAAATGTCCGCCGCCGCCATCACCTTTCAATTGCTGCTCCTGGTTTATCACCAGACCACAACGCTCTGTGACTTTTTCCCCTTCAATGGCGTCCGGTTTAATTCGCCCCGGGAGAAACTCCTCGAGGCCGGAACCAATCTAATCCTCATGTCCCTACCTTTGCTGGGTTTTGTTTTTAACAAAATGTCCCTGATGAAGTTTGGCGTCGCATACTACTTCATCCTATTTGGCGTGGAGTGCGCCACGTGGTGGGCGCCCTATTTCTTCGGCGCGTCGCCCAAATGGCTCGAAATTTACCAGCGCACCCACCGTCAAACAATCACCCCGCTACCCCGGCGCGGGCAAAATCCGGCGCCCAATCTGGAACATCTCATCCTCATGAGTCTGACCCTGGTGACCGCCATCATCACTTTGATCGCTTGGCTCTCCCTGTCCTTGCCGTTTCCCCATTGGTGGGGCGGTCTGATCATCGGCATTCCCATCGTGAGCGGTACACTTTTTCAATTTTGCTTCCAAGGCAGAAACCAAATCCACGTTACGCGAGGCTAACCGCGTTTGGATGCGGACTGGCAGAATAAACAATCCCATCCAAAGCCTTTCTTTTCTCCCGCTTTTATGTCTTTTTGGCGGGAGTGCATTCCGATTACTCCGTTCGCCGCGCTCGTCTGGCCCTCACCGCCAGCCTGACCGATGAGATTCTACTCGTCGGTTCGGGCTACTCCCAGTTCAAGCCCGAGATCAGCGACCAGCAACTCCGCTATATCGCCCATCAGGAATATTATTACCTGACCGGACTGCCCGATGCCATCGGCGGAATCCTTGCGTTTGATCCGAAGGATCAGTCGGCCGGCCGGGGTGAAAACGGCTGGTTTTCATTTGTCCCGGAAGTCACGGAAGCCGACCAGGTGTGGGAAGGCCGCACACAATTGCCAGGGGCATTCCTCGGCGAATTCGAAGCCTGGTTCGCCGCCCGCCAAGGCCGCCGTGTCGTCATGCTGGGTGCGCCCGTCCCCGGCGTCGCGATCGACGAGGCTCGCACCGCCGCAACCCGCTCCGCCTACCTGCATGTGCGCCGGCGCAAGGAACCGGGAGAAATCGATCTGATGCGGCGTTGCGCCTCCAAAACCGTCGCGGGCTACACCGCCGTGCTGCCTTTTTTAAAAGCGGGATTCACCGAACGCCGCATCCAGATTGAACTCGAAGCGGAATATTTCCGCCGGGGCATCGCCCACACGGGCTATGATACCATCGTCGGCAGCGGCCCCAATTCCGCGGTGTTTCACAGCCTGCCTTCGCTTCGCACCGTGAAGGGAGGGGAATTCATCCTGATCGATTCCGGCGCGGAACTGGAGCGCTATGTCATCGATGTCACCCGCACCTACGTCGCGGGCAAGCCCACCGCTTTTCAGCGCGATCTTTATCAAGCCGTGCAGCATGCCCAGGAGCGCGCCGTTGATCGCTGCCTGCCCGGAGCCGAGTGGAAGGAGATTCACTTCAGCGCCGCCCTGGATCTGGTCGCGGGTCTCGTCGCCATGGGGGTAATGTATGGCGATCCCGAATCACTCGTCGAACAGGACGCCCACCTGCTGTTTTTCCCTCACGGCATCGGTCACATGGTCGGTCTCGGCGTCCGCGACGCCAGCGGATTGGAACCCGGCCGTTCACTGGACACCCGCCCTTCCCTCGCCAACCTCCGCATGGATTTGATCCTGCGCCCCGGCTACACCGTGACCATCGAACCCGGCCTTTATTTTATTCCCGCCCTGCTGAACGATCCCGTCCGGCGCGAAAAATTCCATGACTGCGTCAACTGGTCGCTGGTGGAAAAATATCTCAACCTCGGCGGCGTTCGATTGGAGGACAGTATTCTCGTCACCACCAGCCAGCCTGAAAACCTGACCCGGGCTATCCCGAAGGTGATGTAGGATCCACGAAAAACCCTGACCGGCTGGCACCTCGGATGCTTGGCCTAGGACATGCCCCTGACTCGTTTTTCCGTTCCCCCGCTTCACACCGTTACCCGGACCCTTGCCGCCGTGGCGATGGGCCGCGTCGCGCCGGACCTCGTCATCACCGGTGCGCGAATCCTATCCACTTACACCGAACTCCTCCATGAAGGCCGGGAAATCTGGGTAAAGTCCGGCCGCATCGTCGCCGTCAAACCCGCCGGCACGTTCAAGCCTGCTCCCGGGACAAAAACAAAGATCTACGATGTAGCCGGCGGCATTCTCGCGCCCGGCCTGGTCGATCCGCACATCCACATTGAGAGCTCGATGATGACCGCATGCGCCTACGCGGAGGGCGCGTTGCTCAACGGCACCACGACAATTTTTTGCGATAGCCACGAGATCGGCAATGTGTGCGATGCCGCCGGCATTGAGTGGATGCTCGCGGATTCGCGCCAGGCACCGCTCAATATTTTCCTCACCGTCCCCAGCACTGTGCCCGCCACCTCCGCTCATTTTGAAACGGCCGGCGGCGACCTCACGGCCAAAAAGATCGGCCGGCTTTTCGATCGATGGCCCGAAGCGGTCGCGCTCGGCGAGAAAATGGATTTCGTCCAGGTCGCAATGGGCGATGAACGCAGCCACGCCATCCTCGCCGCCGCCTTGAAACGCGGCCGGCCGGTCAGCGGCCATATTTACGGGCGTGAGTTTGTCGCCGCCGGCGCCGCCAGCGGTATCACCGACACGCACGAGTCCATCGACCGTGAAATCGCCGGCGACTTTCTGGAGAACGGCCTGTGGATTTTTCTCCGCGGCGGACCGCCGACCACCCCGTGGCATTCACTGCCGCTGGCGATCAAGGCCATTACGGAACTCGGCGCGAGTCCCAAACGCGTCTGCGTCTGCACCGACGACCGCGATGCGGATGACCTGTTCCTCTTTGGCCAAGACTGGGTGGTGCGCGAGGCGGTCCGGGCGGGCCTGAAGCCCGTCACGGCGTGGAGCATGGGCTCGCTGCATCCCGCGACGCGCTTCGCGCTGGATGGCGAGATCGGCGCGCTCGGCCATTCTCGCCGCGCGGACATCGTGCTGCTCAACGACGCGCTGGAGCCGCAATGCACCTGGTACGGCGGCGAGCTGGTCGTCGAACACCGACGGGTCACCCCGCGCCTGGAAGCCGCGCTGGCGAAGCCGTACCGCTATCCGGCGGCGGCCTACCGCACCGTGCATTTTGCGGACGACGTGAAGCTCGTGCCGGACCTGCCGAAAGCGGCTTGCACCGCCAACGTGCTGCGCGTCGCCTTGCCGGGAATCCTCACCTTCCACGACAAGTTGGCGTTCGCGCCCTCCGTCAACGGGGACTGGCCGTCCACCTTGGCGGCGCATGGTGATCTGTGCTTCCTCACCGTCATCGAGCGTCACGGGAAGAATGGCGGGGTCGGGTACGGCCTGCTGAAGGACTTCGGTCTCCAGGCGGG
>JANYDX010000022.1 GCA_025363395.1 Verrucomicrobiota bacterium | reverse complement strand
CCGCAACGTACGTGGGGTTGCTGGATTTGTTGCGTGATCTGTTTGCCCAGCTGCCTCTGGCCAAGGTGCGCGGCTACAAGGCGAGCCGTTTTAGTTTCAACGTCCGCGGCGGCCGCTGCGAGCGCTGTCTCGGCGATGGTCAGATCAAACTCGACATGCAGTTCATGGCTGATGCCTACGCACCGTGCCCGAGCTGTAACGGCCGGCGCTTCAACCGCGAAACCCTGGAGGTGCGGTTTCACGGGCTGAGCATTGCGGATGTGCTCGCGATGACCGTGCGCGAGGCGATGGAGCGTTTCCGGGCGATTCCACGCATCATGGAAAAACTCGCGACCCTCGATGCGGTCGGCCTTGGCTATCTGCAACTCGGCCAGTCAGCCACCACGCTTTCCGGCGGTGAAGCGCAGCGCATCAAGCTCTCGCTGGAGCTGAGCAAGCGCGAGCAGGGCACGACGGTGTACATTCTCGACGAGCCGACCACGGGATTGCACTGGACGGACATCCAGCGGCTGATGGATTTGCTTTTCAAGCTGCGCGACAGCGGCAACACGATGATCGTGATCGAGCACAATCTGGATGTCATCAAGCTGGCCGACTGGGTGATCGATCTGGGCCCGGGTGGAGGCCCTGACGGTGGCGAGATTGTTTACACTGGTCCCGTGAAAGGTTTGGCCAAGGAAACGCGTTCATTGACGGGGCAGGCACTCGGCGCGTAAACCGATTTCCCGAAGTAGTCCGGATCGGAGCGGTGTTTACTGCAGAAGGGCGGGTTGCCCTCATCTTCATCGGATTACTTTATGAATCATCTGTCGCAGACTGGCCGTTATTGTTTCGGTGGCGCCGTGGCCGCCTCGGGATTGATGCAGGTTATCAATGGCGAATTCGTCCGGCTCGTGCCCAAGTTGCCGGCATGGATCCCGGTGCAGTCGGCCTGGCCGATGGTGACGGGTGGGTTGCTGGTGTTGATTGGCTGCTCGCTCCTGACCGGTTACAGGGTACGGATCGCAGCCCTGGTGCTTGCAGTCTTGTTGCTGGGATCTTTCCTCGGGCAACGCATTCCTGAGATCCTGTCGAATCCGGGAGTGGGATTTATGTGGACCAATCCCATCAAGGTCCTTGCCCTGTTCGGCGGGGCAATGATTTTGGCGTGCGGGGATGGGATTGCTTTGTTGCTGGCCGCGTGGTTACTCGGGATTTTTCTCCTGATCTGCGGCGTGCAGCACTTCGATTATGCCGGTTTCGTGGACACTTTGGTTCCCGCTTGGATTCCGCCCGGACCGCGTTTCTGGACATATTTTAGTGGCACGGCACTGCTCGCCGGCGGGATCGGAGTCTTGCTGCCAAAAACCCGGCGACTCGCCGGAATGTTATCCGGGGTGATGATCTTTCTCTGGGTCGTGCTGCTGCATGTGCCGCGCACTATCCAAATAAAAAGTGCATTCGAACTGGCCGGGGTTTTTGAGGCGCTGGCCATTGCCGGCGTGGCTTGGATCCTGGCGGGCGCGAGTGGTTCGTTCAAGTCTGCGGCACCGGCCTCCGTCAGTTCTTCCGCCGAAGATAATTGATGCTGGTTGCGATGCTACCCAGCGGGTCAGGGGACTGGTCCTGTTCGACATGGCATTGGTCCACGCCGGTCGCGGCGCTGACTTCGATGATGCGCTTCAGGTCGAGACAGCCTTGGCCGAGTTCCTTGAACGTTTCGGGTGTCACGGACCCCTCGTCCCAATTCCGCGCAGAGCCGCTCTGAAGATCTTTGAGATGCACTTGAGCCACGCGGTCCTTGAGCTCGTGAAGGGTTTTGATCGGATCGAGCCCCCCGATCGCCATCCAGAATACGTCGATTTCGAACTTCACCAATTGGGAATCGAATTCGTTGACGAATATTTCCCAGCCGGTGGTCCTGCCGTCTTCGAGTGGGCCAAATTCGAAGGAGTGATGATGATAGCAGAGCTGAATGCCGGCATCGTAACAACGGAGGCCAAAGGCATTGGCCTGGGCCGCGTGGGCTTTCATCTGGGCGATGGTTTCACGACTGCCTTTGCCAATGTAGCCGAAGACGAGGTATTTCAAATCAAGTTCGCGACCGGCTTTCACCGTGTCGTCGAGCGCGACCATCGTGGTCGCGCTGGGTGCCACCAACAAATTCCAATCGATGAAAGCGGACGTGATGCCGAGGCCGAGCTCACCTGCGTGTAGATGGATGTCGCGGGCATCGATCATGCGCATCAACTCGATCTGCGCATATCCGGCGGCCTTAATGGCGCGGAGCGTACCGGGCACGTCTTTTTCCAATTCGTGGCGCACAGTCCACAATTGAAGGCCGAGGTTGTCGATGTAACGTGAACCGATGGGATGATCAGTCATGGAAAATCCAAGTGGGGCTCATTGCGCGGTCCAGCCGCCGTCGACCATGAGCAAGGTGCCGGTAACCATGGCCCCAGCGGGTGAGGCGAGGTAAATGACTGCGCCCGCCACGTCGGCAATGGTGCCCACTTTTCCGATCGGCAGACGGGCGAGGACGCCCTGGAGGAATTCCGGGTTGTCGAGCCGCTCCGCGGTACCAGGAGTATAAATAAACGTCGGGCCGACGGCGTTGACCGTTACACCCCGGGCGGACCACTCGAGCGCCAGAACCTTCGTGAGTTGGTTTACTCCGCCCTTGCTGGCGCAATAGACGGCATGACGCGGGATGCCCACCACGCTGGCTTGGGAACTCATATTGATGATGCGGCCGTGGCCTTGTTTCAGCATGATTTTTCCTGCCGCCTGGCAGGCGAAGAAAAGGCCCTTGAGATTTACGTCCATCATCTCGTCCCAATCAGATTCGGTAACCGCTTCGGCGTCGTGATTGGCACCGAGCCCCGCGTTGTTGACGAGAATGTCGACGCGGCCGAAGTGCCGGTGTGCGGCGGCGATCATTGCCTCGATGCTAGCGACCTGGCGCAGATCGACGGTGAAGGGGACGGCCTCGCCCCCGGCGGCGGAAATTTCCCGCACGAGCGAATCGAGCTCGGGGCCGCTGCGTGCCGCCACCGCGACGCGCGCGCCGGCACCGGCGAGTGCGAGCGCCAGGCCGCGGCCGATGCCGCGACTGGCGCCGGTAATCAAAGCCACCTGGCCGCTAAGGGAGAAGTTGGGGTGAGGACTCGTCATGGGTCTCTTGTGATAAGCGGGGAACTAGGCCCCGTCAACGAGGAGAGCGTCGCGATCTGGGAAACGCCGCGCGCTCAAAAACGAGAGAATCGTTTCGGAGAGGAGTCCTCGCGGGATGCCCGGTGGATTTTGTGCAACTTCCCAGGCAGTGCGGGGTTTTTAGGGCATCACTTAGTTCAACCGTTTCTCAACCACCATGAAGAATTCCATTCGTTTGTCCCTTGCCGTCGCGACACTGTCGCTGGCGTTAGTCGCTTCCTCTTTTGCCGCAGAAACCGAGGCGGGCTTTATTGATATCGGTCAGTTGATGCCCTCCGCCAACGGGCAGTTTGTCGAGGTGAATCTCTCGCAGGGCATGCTTAAGTTTGCCGCCAAGATCGCCGCGCACCAGGAGCCCGAGGCCGCCGCGCTCATTAACAACCTGAAGCGGATTCGCGTTAATGTGATCGGCATGGATGACTCCAATCGCAGCGATACCATCGCCAAAATCGAGTCCGTACGTCGCAAACTGGAATCCCAGGGCTGGACGCAACTGGTCACTGTTCGCGACAAGAACGATGGCGATAATGTGGATGTGCACATCAAGCAACGCGGTGACGACACCATAGATGGCTTGGTCGTCACGGTGTTGGACAAAAAAGGCGAGGCCGTCTTCGTCAATATTGTGGGCAACATCAGTGCTGACCAATTGGGCATGATCGCCGATAAATTCGACATCGGTCAACTGAAGCACATTCACGTTAAATCCGGCCAGAAGGAGAAAGACAAGGAGGCCTGAAAAACTCCGGATGCGTCGGTGAGATCCATCGCATTATGAATCCGTCCGTGTCAATTCCCGGTTCGCGCCGCCGCATCCTGCGTTGGTTTTTGATCGGGATTGGACTTTGCCTCACGCCGTTCGCAATCCTGGTGATCGCCGCGGCCAGTTATTTTGTGCTGGACCGCGACACTGTCGCATTGCGGGAACAGGTGATGCGTGCCACCGACGCCCGCTGGCACACCCAGGTGCAAATGAGTCTGGGAAATGCAACGATCAATGCCGTGAACTTCGGCTTGCACTTTGTGCGTACGAAAAATGGGGCAGATGTCTGCAACGTACTGGCGGCGGTGAAACGGGTGAGCGTCGGCATTTATGAATGCAAGCCCAGCTCCTCTCGCGGCTGGCCGGAGCAGTTTCTGGCGGACACCGACCGGGTTATGCAGAAACGCGGCTGGTCTCGTTTAATCAGCGTGGTGGGCGAGAATAATTCGGTCCTGATTTATGTGCCGCAGGACCGGAATGGGGAAGAAACCATGGAAGTTTGCCTCGCGGGTGTCAGTCGGCACGAATTGGTCGTGGC
>JANYDX010000005.1 GCA_025363395.1 Verrucomicrobiota bacterium | reverse complement strand
CTTGGCCGCGCACGTACTGGCGGCCATTCCCTTGCTTGGGCCCAAAGAGGTCGGCGACGTCACCTTCACCGCTCCAGCGAAGCCCGGCAAATATCCCTTCATCTGCTCCTTCACTGGTCATTACATGGCCGGTATGCGCGGCGACCTAGTAGTGAAGTAAGCCCGGAGCATTTGATCAAACCCAGTATGCTCTGTTTCCTTTCGTTTTGCAGGAGCCTGCATTCCGACTAAGCCGGAGCACCGCGGAGAGCTCCGGAGTATTTGCCAAATCCCTCGCATGCCGGATCGCCCGCGCTCCAGTCATTCGCTTTCTGGAGCCACGGCGACCTCGCCGTGGTCTTTGCCTCATCCAAGCCGGAGCTGCTCCGGGGTATTGACCCACTGGGAATATCCTGGATCACGCCTGAGTAATCATGGGAACGTCATTCACGTACGTGACCTTCAGAGAAAACGAGATGCCGGCCTTCACCTTGCCGTTCGCGTCCCGGGTTAGGCTGACGTTGAAATTTTTCAAGAAGTCGGCGTCACTGCCGGCATAAACCACCGTAAGCGAGGTGGCGTTGCTCGAATCGTATTTCACCTCGAACGTGAGAGTGCCGCCAGCCACCTTGATCACGCCGCTTAGTTGGAGATCATACTGAACTTTTGAGCCAGCCCAACTGGCACTGGCCTTCACCAGCAGCTGGCCACCTTTGAAGGTATATTCAGCGTCGATCCCGAGGGCGAGTTCACCTGTCGATCCTCCGTCGCCATGGTAGGACAACGCTCCCGCAATGGTGAAAGAATTTCCCGCTGTATTCGTGTAACTGATCTTCCCCTTGACCGCGGCCTGAACCCGGAGCTTTGGATCAGCGAGCTGACTGTAGCCAATCGCCAGCGACCACGTCGCGGAGCCGGCGTTGAATTGATGCTGCCCCTCGACCACGAACAATGCACTCACATCTCCGTCCGTCAGGCGAAACTCCAATCCTGCGGCGACGGCCTTACACCGCCCTTTCAGGCTGAGCACGAGACTCGGATTTGAAAGGTCTCCCTCGGCACTGCAGGCAAAAGCGAGCCCTTGGGGCCATAGTTGCCAACGACCAGCGAGCTTGATCGAAGCCGGGCGATGTTCGATCGTCTGAGCGGTCCTCCCATACGTATTGGCGGTGTTGGCGTGAAAGGTGAGCTCGTCTTTGCCGGCCTTGTCGACGTCCAGATTTTGGCTGGCCCCGATGGGACTCTGCGCATCGCTCGTGATGCCGGTTTGGCCGCCACCGGCGAGGCGAAGAACAAGCTTGGCCGGCCCGTTAAAATCGAGGTCGCCATAAAGCACCACAACTTGCCCGGTCTCGTGGCCGGGCCCGTCAGTTATCGAATAGATGACATTATGTTCGTCATCGATCGAAATGCCGCCGGTAAACGTGCAGTCAGTGGCCGCGGTGACGTTCCCGTCGGCCGGCAGGACGGAGACGACAAGCTGATTGCATTCGTTAAACCGGAAGTGCACGCGCAACGCGGGCTGGAGCGCCCCCCGAAGATCGTAGATTAGACAGTTTCGTTGCGCGTCGTTGGCCGACTCGGCCGTCCAACGGCCGAGGGCGGTGCCGTCCGAGGCATCGGCGACACCACCAGTTTCGGTGAAGAGTAAGGTGCAGGTTGGGAAGGTGACTTTGAGACCGTTCATGGGATGAGTGGAGGATAGTTATTTACCAAGGGGAAGATCGATGCGGATAAAGAAAGTCCCGTGCCGATTGATGCGCGACTCCGGGGAATACGCGTAACCCAGCACCAAATCCGCGGAGAAATCCCCCAGCGGCATTTGCTCGAGATTGACCTCGACCCCGTAACCGTGAGCGGTGCGGGCCAATCCGCCGGTGCCGGCACCAATCCGATCGCGGACACGTCCCGCATCAATGAAGACGAGAATATAAGCGGGCTGGGTTTTCCCATCGTCTTTGCCGCCGAAAAGTGCCGAAACATTGGGCCCGGTGGCGATGGAGCCGGCGAAATAGCCCGACCCGGCAATCTCGCCTTCCTGCAGTCCGCGCAACCAGGTATCGCCGCCGGCTTGGAACTGCTCTGCCAGCGGCGCGCGGCCTGCAACTGTGCCGTAACGCAACTCTGCCTGGCTCTTCCAACCGCGGCCTTTGTCCGGATGGGAAATATAATTAAACGTCAGCGCAGTTTCCTGCCGGGTGAAGCGGCCGGAATTATCGCTGCCCAGGGAACGCGCCACCTGCGTACGCGCGGCAATCATGATGGAATTGTGCGTGTTGGGGAACGTTCGGGTGGACCGGACTTCAAGGCCCAGCGCGACTGAAGACGCAGGTGACACCGCATCGGCCGGCAGCGGCAACGGTTCGCGAATGGCGGCGTCCTCTTGCCGGAAAGCCAGATTCGCCATAAGATCTGTATGCCAGGCCGTGGCCGGAATGGTCGTAAAGATTGGCGCGGGCCGGGAAGCCGCGAGGGTCGCCTCCAAATGTGATTTCCGCCAGTGGACTGGCCCGCCATTGTTCAATCCATCGAAATAAGCTTCATCGCGCCGCTCCCGCGCAGCCTTGGCGTTGATATTAAGGCGCCATCCCCTCATTGGCTTGGAAGGAGCAAGTGAGATCGCACCCGAAAAGGAATCGGCTTTGGTGCCATAGGCTCCATCGAGGTGAATCGCGGTGTTGAAGTAGTGCTGCAACGCGAAGGCGTAGCTGCTGGTCGCCTGCGCCCGATCCTCGGCGTTGTAGGATGCCCCGAACGTGGCTTCGAGCGTCATGATTTTCGGCGCATCGCTGACGGTAAAAATCATCTGGTCCCCTTCCGTCCGATCAAAGACCGGTTCGTAACGCCGGCCCGGAACCGAGTCGGACCAAACCTTGAGTACTGCCTCATTCACAAAGGGAGCATTAAGCACGCCCGCTTGGGCAAACTCGCCCTTGATCTCGCGTTCGCGGTTCGTTCTTTTTGTTTCCAGCCGCTTGATCCGTGAGTTCGACAGCCCCGGCGTTTTCTCATAAGTTTTCCAAGCGGCGAGTTCAAAGTCGACCGCGCCGGGAATGAAAACCGGCTTCACGTCCAACCCCACCAATCGCGTGCTGCCTTCAAGGCGCGGTTGGTAAAGTTGACTGCCACCATATCGCGAAATGAAAAACGCCGACTGCAGGGCTCGACTCAAGGCGTTCAGGTCGGCCGTGACCGGCGGAGGCAAACCCGGGCCGGCATGGTAGTCCTGCGCAATCTTGAGGGCGGATTCGGCGGCGGCTTTCGCCGCGACCTGGAAGTCCGGATTCGCCGCGCGCGGACCGTGAAGCTCCAGATTTACGCCCTGATCCAAAGCGACCGGGATCAGCGGGGCAGAGGTAGTCGCGTCGTCACCTGCGGCCTGCATGATGATCGTGTAGACGGAGGGGACGTAACGGTATTTGATATACACGTGCACAATGCCCGCAGCCGACGGGACCGGGCTTGGCTCAAACCATCGCCGCTTGGTATCGACGGCGGAAATCTTCCGGGCCAATTCCTCAAACGCGAAAGGCACCGGAACATTGCCGACAATCGCAGCGATTTTTCGACGCGTGAGAACGTCTTCAACGGCTGCGACGGGACTATCTCCAGTCACAGATTGCGCCTGGATCGCTTCCACCCGCCAGCCCGGACTGTCGCGGGAATCTCGGGCAACCGTGAGCATGAGGTAGAAGGAATACTCGCGTGGCTCTTCCGCGGAAAGCACCAGCGCACTCATCATCAGTCCGGCAAAAAACAAGCTGCTCCGGGCGAATCCCGTGGGTGCGATCAGTCTCAACAATTTGGGATGGCAGCTTATGTTGAAGCGGCGAAGGGACTGGCGAACGACGCTCATGCGGCAGGCAGGCGAACTCAATTTGTCGAGCGGAACTTCATGTATGATCACTCCGATTTCTGCTTACGGCTTCTCGAAATGCAACCGGGATCAAATTACTCGGCGGCTTTTTCGTCATCGATGAGCTTGGCCACCGCCGGTCTGAGGCTCGTTAGATTTTTGAGACAATTATACCAAAAGGGCGCACCAAGGCTGAGAAGTCCCGCGGTGATGAGCATGCCGGCAATATGCCCCATCCAGGCGTCGGGTCCGGGCCAGCGTTGCCCAAGCTCAGCGGGCATGAGATCGAATCCCGCCGCCGCCACGCCTTTGGTCAGATCATCCATCTGTTCGCGACGGGCTTTGTAGTAGGCCGCAATCCCCTGGCTCTCTGCCACCGCGTATTTTTTATCAAAATCCGTTTCCGCACCCGCGGGAACGGCCGCCCTGATGCGATCGTGAAGTTGGGTCGTGTTGGTGCAGGCCTTGGGGAGATTATCCGCGAGCGGGACGCCCGGAAACGCTTTCTGTTCGGCAGCAAACACCATATCCAGGATGCTCCCGTTTTTCTCAAGAATGCCACCGGCCTGATCAACCAGCTTCTCGGCGCTGCCCGCCAGTGCGGCCCGGGCGGTGGCGTTCGTGCTGATGAATTTGAAAATTTCCACCGTGTCGAGTTGCAGGGTGAATGCAATGAGCGTGCCGCAGAAAATTGTCAGCACGCGGATGTGGGTTTGAAACCACTGCTGGGATCGGTTTTCAGCCGCCTCAAACCATTTCGTGAGTTTGGTTTTAGCGTCGTCGAATTGCTCGGTGACATTGCTGGCGAGCAGCTGGAGCGCGTTTTGGGATTCGGCAATGGCGGCGGCGATTTTGGTCTTCTGCTCACCGTCAACCAAACCGTTCGCAATTTCTGCCAGCATGGAGATTTTGCCGTGGGCGGCGCTCGCGAGGTCAGTGGGGGCACCGAGCATTTTCAAAAGCACGGTGGCGTCTTCCGCGAGGGATTCGCTCTGGTCCGCGCTGATCTGGCCCAGGAGGTCATGGATTTCCTCGGGCCGAATGGCGGTCGCCAGCTGCCAGCCCTTTAAAATATTCCACCAGCCCCAAGGTCCCGTTTGACTGGAATCGGTGGGTTTCCCCTTGTCCTTCCGGGCGAACGTGGAGTCTGACAGCCGCGGATCCGACAGGATTCGCGCCGCGAGTTTATAGGCCTTCGCGCCGATCGGCGGATGAATATTTTGGAAGGTCAGCGCGAGGGCGTTGCCGAGATTTTTGCCGCGAAGAGCAAACGCCGCCGAGAGCATTTGGACAAGGATGGTGACGATCAGGCTGGTGGTCAGCAGAACCACCACAAAAGCAATCAGCGAATCGAGACTCTGGAGCATGGCTGGATACGGGTTGAATTAAAACCGGGGAAGAAAGTTATCTTGATCTACTCCAGTACTGGGAGCGAAGGCCCGCTGCGGACCAGTACGTAGATCCAAATCCGCTGCCGCACGAGCACGGAATCAACGGCATCGATTCAAGATCGACCAGTCGAAGCACGCTTCGTGGCATCGGACCTGAGCGAATTAAAAACCATCAGCTGCTGGTTTACGGGCACACCATTGCAGGGAGCACCAGCCTCAAACTCTCAGCACGGAATTTTCCGCGTGCACGGCTCCTCGTCACCAAAAAAGGCAAACGCCTTGCGGTTGAAGCTGGGGGGTATTTCCTAGTGGGCCGGTTTGAGCGTAAAAAATATCGCTTTTCGAAAGCCTTCTTTCCTAGTTTGCCCGCGTATGAAACCGGGCCATATTGTCGGAGCCTTGTGTACGGTGGGCGCGAGCGCTCTCCTTGCGGTGGTTTTCATGTCCAGTTGCACGACGCCCCCGACCTCGCTGACCGACGGCGACAATCGCAAACCCGAGGAC
Organism: Verrucomicrobiota bacterium; assembly: GCA_025363395.1. Lineage (GTDB taxonomy): Bacteria > Verrucomicrobiota > Verrucomicrobiia > Opitutales > Opitutaceae > Lacunisphaera. The sequence goes on along the minus strand of JANYDX010000005.1, from coordinate 5,393 downwards.
TTTCCGGAACTCGCGGCCGATGTTTTTCCACAACTCGATGGCGGCATCAAATTAAGTGCGGACGAAATCAAGGGCCGCAACACTTGGAATCTCTGGACCGGCGGCGACGAACAATTCTGGGAACGCATGTCGCGCGAAAGCTACGGCCTTGTCGACCTGCTCAAAACCATCGATTCGCGCAATCGCACCAATCGTTTCAAGGAGATGGGACTCATCAACCAGCCCGGTTATCAGACTGCCGCCAAGCCGGACGAATATGGCCTGTGGATCGACGAAGCGGTCACGCCCGAATCCGCCGCGATCAATCCAAAGGTTTACGGGCGCTCCACCGGGATCATGGGCTTTCGCCTCTTCCCCAACCCGGCCTTTGATGAAGCCGCCAAAAAGAAATGGGATGGGGAACGCTATTACCGTGACGCAGATTACGCCGCCGATCCCCAGTTGATCCGGCCTTATCGGGTGGGCATTTCCTGTGGCTCGTGCCATATCGCCTTCAATCCGCTCTCACCACCGCGCGATCCCGCCAATCCCGAATGGAAGAACCTCTCCTCCGCCATCGGCAACCAATATATCCGGGAAGGCCGCGTTTTCGCCGGCAATGTCCGCGCAGGCGGCCTTTTTTGGGAAATGTTAAAAGCCCAGCCTCCCGGCACCTCCGACACTTCCCGCATCGCGACGGACCACATCAACAACCCGAATGCGATCAACCCGATCTTCCTGCTCGCGCAGCGCATGGCCGCGGGCCACGACGAAACCCTCTCGGGGGAAACCCTCCTGCTTCCGACCACTCTCGAGGCGGGCGAGATTGCCGGCGCCACCAAGACCAAGAATGTCCCAATGGTGCTTAAGGATGGCGCGGATTCCGTCGGCGTGCCCGGCGCCACGCTGCGAGTCTACATCAACATCGGCATGTATTCGCAGCACTGGCTGCAGCAGCACAACGCCCTGATCGGTCTGACCCCGCAGAAACCATTTGAAATTTCCACCGCGCAGAAAAATTCGGTCTACTGGCTCGCGACTCAGCAAAAATTTACGAACATCGCCAAGTTCTTCATGCGCTTGGAACCGCTGAAACTCGCGAAGGCACCGGAAGGCCAGAGCTACATGACCGATGACCCGGCAATCTTGCGGCACGGCGCCCAGGTTTTCGGCGCCAACTGCGCCAGCTGCCATTCCAGCAAGCAGCCGCCCGCCGGGGCTGACCGCAAGACGTGGTTTGCCAGCGCCGTGCTCGAGAAGGATTTTCTCAAGGGAAACTTCCTCGCCGACGAAAAGCGTTACCCGGTGACCGAAATCGAAACCAATGCCAGCCGCGCCTTCGGGACCAATGCCAAGGCCGGCCACATCTGGCAGAATTTTTCCTCGGACACCTACAAAAAACTGCCCCCCGTTGAGGACATTGAGGTGTACAATCCCTATACCGGCCAGATGCAGCCGTTCAAATCGCCGTCGGGCGGTCCGGGCTATTATCGCCCGGCCTCCCTCATCAGCCTGTGGACTTCCGCGCCCTTTCTCCACAACAACGCCCTCGGAAAATTTACCGGCGATCCCTCGGTCGCCGGTCGCATGGCGGCATTCAACGACGCGGCCGAAAAACTTCTCTGGCCCGAGAATCGGCTGGGGAAGGATTCCATCTGGCGCACTTCGCAAGAGTGTAACTTGCAGATCCAGGGCGCGGCGCTACCCGAGCCCCTGCGCACGCTGCTCAAGCCCCACCTCGATGCGGACGGCTACTTCCGCCTCGGCCCCATCCCCGAAGGCACTCCGATCAACTTGATCACCAATATCGATTCCGACACCGAGCCAGTGGCCCTCGTGAAACTGTGCCTCAAAATCAAGGCGGTCTTTCTCAAGATCAAACTTGAACACCTTGATCCGGAGGCCACCAAAGCACTCTTGAAGGAAGAAGTCGCGCCGGCCCTGTTCGCCGTCAGCAAGTGTCCGGATTTCATCGAGGACCGCGGCCATTTGTTCGGCAGTGAACTTCCGGATGACGACAAGCGCGCCCTGATCGAATATCTGAAGACCCTCTGACCCGAATCGCACCATGAACTTTGAAGACCTCAAGGGTCAGTCCCAGTCACAGCTCGACGACCTGTTTAAACACAGTCCCGCAGGCCCCATTCCCGAAGGGGACGCCGCCGGAGAAGCCGTCGTTTGTCCCGGTACTTTCTGGAGCCGGATAATCGCACGTTTCGTGCACGCCCTCGCGTGGCAGGGCAAGGTTTTCACCAAGAATCCCGACGGGCCGGGTGCCACGCTCGTCAACAAAATCACCGTGGCCGGCATGCATCTCATCGTCGCCCGGGTTTACTCCACCCCCAGTTGGATCGACGGCAAGCAGTGCATCGTCCTCGATTACTCCAAGACCTCGCTTTTCGCGCGAAAAATTCGCGATGAGATCCGCCTCGTTGATCCCGCCAACAAACTTTATCTCGGCAAAGTCTGGTGGGGAAAAACCCGGCTCGTGGACTTCGCGTTAAAGTTTCCGAACTGACCGCTCGTTTCTGGCGCCTGTTATGTCTCTCAACGCTGACCAGCTTTTAAGAAAGTCGGCGGAAGAACTGGACGCGCTTTTCTCCGCCAGCCCAGCGGGCCCCATTCCCGAAGGTGAGGCCACGGGCACCGCCATCGCCTGTCCCGGAACGATTTGGGGCAAACTGTTCGCGTGGTTCGCCCGCTGTTTTCTCTGGCAGGGAAAAGTTTTTGATCCGATCCAGCACTGTCTGCGCAACCGGATCAGCGTCTTCAGCCTGATCGCCATCAAGGCCGATGTCTCAGCCAGCAAAAGCTGGTTCGATGGCGGGGGCTGCATCCTGATCGACTACTCCAAAACTTCGCTGCTCGCGCGCTGCGTGCGCGATGAAATCCGCCTCGTGGCGCCGGGTCTCTACCTCGGACAAGTCTATGTCGGGCAAAACAAAAAGCCCGTGTTGAAATTTTCCATCAGCTTCCAGTATCAGCCCGCCCCAAAATGCTGGCGCAGATGCTGGGCCACCGTCGCAGCCCTGCTGATTATTTTTGGAATTTACCTGACGGTGCGACTCCATCGCGACGAGCCGGTGACGTACGCCTCGCTGGAGGATCACTTCAAATACGGTTCCACGGGTGGCGAGCGCGACGCCGGCATTCCCTACTGGATGTGGAAAGTCCTGCCCGCGATGTTTCCCGAGTTTCTACCGGAACCCGACAAGGGCCTCGCCTCCCTGGGATTCGTCTTCGATCCGAGCCGGCCGTTCGACCCGGATCTGCCCGTCGGAGTTTCAAAGCGAAACGTGCAGGGCATTGACCGGGTTTTCCTGAACTGTGCCGTCTGCCACGTCGGCACAGTGCGCGATACTCCCGGCAGCACGCCGCGCATCATCACCGGCATGCCGGCCAACACGCTCGATCTGCAGGGATTTGAGCGCTTTCTTTTTAATTGCGCCACCAGCGAGAAATTCACCCCCGACCGCATCATGGCCGAGATGAAACGCATCGGAGCGAAGGACGATGCCATCAACCAACTCATCCTGCGCTACCTCGCCATCGACATCGGACGGCGGCGGATCCTGTTTCTGCGCGATCGCTTCAAATTCATGGATCGGGAACCCGACGCCGGCCCTGGGCGCGTCGACACTTTCAATCCGCCGAAAGTGCTCATGAATTTCCGCATGGAGCTGCTCCCCGAACGCGAATGGGTGGGCAATTGCGATCTCCCGTCAATCTGGAATCAGGGCTTGCGCGAGGGCATGTGGCTCCATTGGGACGGCAACAACAATTCCGTCGAGGAGCGCAATCGCAGCGCGGCCTTCGGCACCGGCGCCATTCCTCCGACTCTTGACCGTCCATCCATGAAGCGAATGGAAACCTGGCTCAAAGATGCGAAGCCGCCCGGCTACCCGTATCCCGTCGACGAAACCCTCGCGCAGCGTGGCGCTCCAGTCTACCGCGAGTATTGCGCCCGTTGCCACGGCGAGACCGGAAAGGATTTTGCCGGAGCGCTCGTCGGTCAGGTAACTCCCATCGGGCAGATTGGCACCGACCCCCATCGCCTCGATTCATATACCGCCGAAGTCTGCGCCAACCAAAACCTGCTCTACTCTGCCTATCCCGAAGATCGTTTCAGCCATTTCCGCAAGACCTTCGGCTATGCCAACCAGCCGCTCGACGGCGTCTGGCTGCGCGCACCGTATCTGCACAACGGCTCGGTGCCGACACTCCGCGACCTGCTCAATCGCTCGGATGATCGTCCTGTGAGTTTTTACCGGGGCTACGATGTGTATGATCCGAAGAACGTCGGCTTCGTGAGTAATGTGCCGGCGGAGGGGAGTCGGAAATATTTTGCCTTCGACACCACGCGGGCCGGCAACGGCAAAAAGGGACACGAAGGCCGCGCTTATGGCACCGAGCTTTCATCCGAGGACAAGGACGCCCTGATCGAGTACCTCAAAAAATTCTAAAACTATTTTCGAGCCAACGCCTGCGCACTTTCCGTCATTCCGAACGCAATGCGGAATGGCATAATCGCTTCAAAAAAATCCTCCCGGAGATCCACCGCCATGAGTCTGAATCCAAGCATCAAATCGAAAATCCTCGGGTGGCTGACCGTCCTCGTCATCCTGGGCGTGGCCGGCGGCTGGTTCGGCTGGTATAAATTTTTCCGCGAGGAACCCGAAATCGCCTGGGCTAATGAAACTGAACGTTTTAAATACGGCAGCATCGGCGCGGAAGTCACCCGCGGCATTCCGTACTACATCTGGATGGTACTCCCGCGCGTCTTTCCGGAATACGTGCCCGGTCCCGGCGGTTACAAGGCCTTCGGTCTCGTCTGGGAAGAGGGCCATGAAATGCCGGTTGGCTTCACCAAAAAAGTCATCGGCTTTCCCCGCGTGGGCAACAATTGCGCCCTTTGCCACACCGGCACGTGGCGCAGCAAAGAGGACGAAACGCCGCATGTCGTCGCCACAGCCCCCTCACACACGACCGACGTGCAGGCGTTGTTGCGCTTTCTCACCCAGTGCGGACAAGACCCACGCTTCAACGCCACGACCCTGCTCGCTGAAATCGACCGCGAGGTCAAACTTTCGGCCATCGACCGCCTCATCTACCGATTCGCACTCGTCCCGCTGACGCGCAGTGCCCTCCAGCAGCAAAAAAAAGCGCTCGCCTGGATGAACCGGCCCCACTGGCCAGATTGGGGCCGCGGTCGCGATGACCCGATGAATCTCACAAAATATTTCATGACGAGCATGGCCACGGACAATTCCACCGGCCAGGCCGACTTTCCGTCCGTCTGGAACTTGAAAATTCGCAAAGGCGACGGCCTCTACCTCAATTGGAGCTGCGACACGCCTGCCGTTCGATCGGTGCTGATTGATTCAGCCCTGGGACTTGGATCCGCGCCCGATCCC
>JANYDX010000506.1 GCA_025363395.1 Verrucomicrobiota bacterium | reverse complement strand
TATCCGATGATGGTGCGCGATTTTCACCGCGTGATCGGCCAGGAGGCGAAGGAGCAAATGCTGGCGCGCGAAGGCCGGCTGCCGGACGAGCTCGTCGCCTGTGTCGGCGGCGGCAGCAACGCCATTGGCTTGTTTTTTGATTTTTTGCAGGACGCCAGTGTGCGCATGTTTGGCGTGGAGGCCGGCGGTCACGGCATCACCAAGGGCGAACACGCGGCGCGTTTTGCGGGTGGGCGACTCGGGGTTTTGCAAGGCTGCAAGACTTTCATTCTGCAGGATGCCGACGGTCAGATCGAACTGACGCACTCGGTGTCAGCGGGACTCGATTACGCCGCGGTCGGACCGGAGCATGCCTTTTACCGGGATCGGGGGCGCATTGAATTTGCCTACGCCACGGATGACGAGGTGCTGGCGGCGTTTCAGCTGTGTGCCCGACAGGAAGGCATCATTCCAGCTTTGGAAAGCACTCATGCGCTAGTTCATGGCATGAAGCGCGCGAAGGCGCTGTCCAAGGACAAGATCGTGCTCATCAATCTTTCTGGTCGTGGAGACAAGGACGTCCAACAAGTCGCGGCAATTCTGGGCTCTCAGAAGTAACGAGGCATAAATATCAAACGCCAAGGTTCAAAGGCCAAAGAAATATCATGGCTGAAAAACCGAGGGACCTGCAGGAAAGAACGGCGCAGTTTGCAGAGGCAGTCCGGATGCTTGTCAGGTCTTTGCGCCGCACGTTGTCGAATATTGAGGATGTTAAACAACTGGTTCGTTCTTCCGGTTCAGTTGCCGCCAATTGCATCGAGGCAAACGAAGCCCTGGGCGAGAAGGACCGCTTGATGCGGTTTCGCATCTGCCGGAAGGAGGCAAAGGAAAGTCAGCTTTGGCTACGATTGATCTATGCTGGTAAGGCCATCGAGATGAGCGATGCGAAAGCAGCCCTTTGGCAGGAAGCGCACGAATTGAAGGTCATCATGACCGCGATAATCAAAAAATTGGAGTGAGGTTTTTTTTGGGGTTGATCGATTTTCTTTGGCCTTTGGCAGTTTGGCGTTTGGATTTTCTCCATGAACAGCATGACTGGCTACGGCCGCGCGACGGCCATTCTCGGAACCCAGACCCTGACCGTTCAGGTCAATTCGGTAAACCGCAAGGGCCTCGACCTGACGATGAAACTGCCGGAAGAATGGCAGCCCTTTGAGTCGGCGGTGGGCGATGCGGTGCGGAAAGTGGCGCTGCGCGGCAAGGTGCACGTCGCGGTGGAATTGTCCGGTGGCTCCCGCGCGAGTGCCGACTGGGACGAGGCCGGCGTGGCCGGTGTCCTCGAGCAGCTGGGCCGGCTGGCCGCGGCGCGCGGTATACCCTTTGCGCCGACCGGTGAATTGCTCTGGCAGGTGGCGAACGCCCAGCGCACCGGCAACCGGTTGCCCGCCGACGAGCCGACCGGCGCGATTTTGCTCAACGCACTCGGAGAAGCACTCACTGGATTCTCCGCAATGCGCGCGACTGAAGGTCAGGCTTTGCTCACTGATTTCCTCGCGCGGCTGGAGAAATTGCAGACCGCGGCGGAAACCATTGCCCGGCGCGCGCCGCAAGTCACGGCCGTCTACCGCGAACAACTGCATCAGCGGCTACGTCAGGCCGGTTTGGAACTCGACGTGAACGACGAGCGCGTCCTGAAGGAAGTGGCGCTCTTTGCGGACCGCTGCGATGTGACCGAGGAAATTACCCGCTTGCGCAGTCACTACAAACAATTGAAGGACCTGCTCTGTTCCAAGGGCGAGACCGGCCGCAAAACCGAATTCATTCTCCAGGAAATCGGTCGCGAGATTCATACGATCGGCAGCAAGGCCAACGATCTCGCGATTTCCCAGCAGGTGATCGAATTCAAGAATGAACTCGAGCGCGTCCGGGAACAGATCGCCAATGTCGAGTGAGGGTAGAGCGTGAACTCCCTTCCGCGCCGCGACTACGCTTGATCACACGAAGCGATTATATGTGGTCCGCGCGGCGGTGAAGGGACACACCGCCCTACCTTTCGTCACCCGGCGTCGGATGCCGCAGCGACCAGAGCACGTACCAGAATACTCCGACACAAATGCCGGAGTCGGCGACGTTGAAGGTCGGGTAGGTATAATTGCCGAAATGAAGGTCGATGAAATCGATCACGTGGCCGTGAACCAGCCGGTCGACCAGATTGCCGATAATGCCGCCGCAGAGCAGGCCAAATGAAAACTGGACGGACGCTTGTCTAAGCCCAAGCTGGCGGCGCCAGAAGAAAATTGCGAGCAGGGTCGCGCCGGCCAGCAAAGCCAGGCCGGTGCTCTTGCCGGAGAACATGCTCCAAGCAGCGCCAGTGTTGCCGACGTGCACGAGATTGAAAAAGCCCGGGATAACCGGCAGGCCGGACGAGCCGTAGCTGCCGAGGGGCAGCCGGGCGTTGACCCAGTATTTCGTCAGCTGATCAAAGACAAAGACAGTCGCGATGAGCGCCCACAGTTGCCGGTAGGCGAGCAGTCGTTGCATTCTGGATTTTGGATTTTCGAATTTCGATTGATCGACAGCCCCGGCCTCGAAGGCAGTGCTCTTGCCGGCGGCGAGGTCTGGCGAGTTCGGTTTCAATCGAAAATCAGGAATCGAAATCGAGAATTAATCACTCGTCGCCGCCACCACCGTCGTCGGAAGATATTTTGCCGCCTTCCTCCTCGGTGCCGTCGCCGAAAAGTCCGCCGCGTTCGATCGAACGGTGGGAGTGACGCTCCACCTGCTTCTTCGCTTCCGCGGAGTAGCGGGTGAAAGGCACGGCGAGCAGGCGCTCCTTGGCGATGGGCTGCTGGGTCGCTTCGCAGACGCCGTAGGTGCCGGCATGGACGCGCTTGATGGCGGCCTCGATCTCCGAGAGGGCTTCCTGCTCGTTCGAGACGAGACTGAGTGCGAAGTCGCGGTCAAAGGTGTCGGTACCGGCGTCAGCCATGTGCTGGCCGTAGCCCGAGAGATCGCCCGAATCGTCCTTGGAGGATTTGAGCAGGGTCTCCTCGGTGTGTTCGCCGAGCTGAGTGAGCACATGGATGCGGAGATCGAGCAGCAGACGATAGTAACGGCGGTATTTTTCCGGCACGTCCATCTCGTCCACCATGGCGGCGCGCTGCTTGGTTTTGCCCGGGGTGAAACCAAGGATGTCGGCCAGGGAAGCGGCTTTGATGTGATTTGGTTTGTGGGCTTTTTCAAGTTTGGCCACGGCCTCGGCTTGTTTCGCGGCAGCAGCGGCCTTGTCGCTCTTGGCCGATTTAACCGTATTTTCGCTCTGCTTTTCATTCTTGAGGGCGATCTCGCGGACTTCATCGAGGCTGAACGCGATCGCCTTCGGCGTGGTCTTCCGTTCGAGGAGCATACGCTTCAGGTCGGCGGCATTGAGCGGTGGCTTGCTGCCTGCCTTGGCCGGAAAAGGCGTCTCGGATTTCTTCGCGGGGAAGGGTGTCGCGGATTTCTTGGCCGCCGGTTTTTCGGCAGCGGCCGTGGCCGGTTTGGCGGGAGTTGTTTTGGCGGGAACGGGTTTGGCGGAAGGTTTCAAAGGTTTCTTGGCCGAAACTTTGGCGGCAGGCTTCTTCGCGGTAGGTTTGTTTTTTGTGGCCATAAATGGATTTTTTAGGAGTTAAGAGCTTCTTCGCACCGAGGGCAAACTTCTCCGTGCGCGGTTTGATTTAAAGCGGGGACCCAACGCCAGCAGCGGGGACAGCGGAGGCTAGGTTGCATGAAAACTTGGTTATTGGTTATTTGGGACGAACCTGACGGAAAAACTTGTATCTCTCCAGCCGCGCTCGGGCTTGTCCCAATAGCCACTCCAGAGACCATGAAAAACTCCGATATGTTCACGTTTTGTTCCGGCTTAAGGATCAGAAATGAACCCGTAGGCGTATAAGCTATGTTGGCATCTAGGCTTTTCCCGATACTTCCTGCCTTACGAAGGCCCTCTAATTGACCGTACAGCCTAGTCCTATCTTGAAGCAAGAGTTCGAAATCGCTGGCGAGTTTCGAATCAAGCCATTGCATCGGTGCTACTGGCCAATCCTGCAGGTGGACGGAATCTTCGCAGTATTCCTTGTTCGTCGTCGCGAAACTCCAAGCTTCGTCGGTCGTAAAGGTAATAAAGGGGGCGAGGATTTTGACGAGGCTCTGAAAAATGTGGTGGATGGCCGTCTGCGACGAGCGGCGCAGGGGATGCGTTGCCTTCAAGGTATACAAACGGTCCTTGAGGATGTCGTGGTAGACGGCCGAAAGCGTGACCGAGCAGAATTGGTTGCAGAGCTGGTAAACGCGGTGGAATTCGTAGGCGTCGTAGGCTTTGGTGCATTCGTCGATCAGCACTGCGGTCTGGTGCAGCGCCCAGCGGTCGAGCACATTCATGGCTTCGACGGGAACGGCGTCTTTCGCCGCATCGAAATCGAACAGGTTGGAGAGCTGGAAACGGAAGGTGTTTCGCAAGAGCCGGTAGGCTTCGCCGACGTTTTTCAGAATTTCGTCATCGACCGGGATGTCGTCGCGAAAATCCTGCGAAGCGATCCAGAGACGGATAACGTCCGCTCCGTGCTGGGCGATGTAGGCGTCGGCCGTCTGTGGTTTCTGATAGGTGCTGCTCTTGGAGATTTTCTGGCGGTCCTTGTCGACGATGAAGCCGTGGGTGAGAACGGCCTTGTAGGGCGCCGCGCCAAAGGCAATGACGCTGGTCCAAAGTGAAGACTGGAACCAGCCGCGGTGTTGATCGCTGCC
>JANYDX010000466.1 GCA_025363395.1 Verrucomicrobiota bacterium | reverse complement strand
GGTGGGGCCGGAGTGTAAACGCGGCGGGTCCAGCGGGGGGAGAGCGGTGGTGCGTCGAAAAGATTCCGTTTTTCATTCTTTCGATTGCCGCCAGCATTACCACGGTCTGGGCTCAGCAGCTTCTGGGTACCGTCCAGACGGTGGCAAAATATCCGTGGACGAGCCGGCTGGCCAACGCATTGCTGTCCTATGGCAGTTACCTGGAAAAATGTTTTTTCCCGGGAAAGCTTGCGGTGTTCTATCCTTATCCCGAGCACCCACCCGTTGGGCCGGTCATTTTATCCGGCATCGTTTTAGCGGCCATCACCGCTGTCGCGGTATGGTGGCGAACAAAGCGGCCGTATTTTTTGATAGGGTGGCTTTGGTACCTCGGAATGCTCGTCCCGGTGATTGGAATAATCCAGGTGGGCGGGCAGGGGATGGCGGACCGCTACACCTACGTTCCGTTGCTGGGAGTTTTTGTCGCCCTCGTCTGGCTCGTGGCTGAGTTGACGGAAGATTGGTCGCGCCGGCCGCTTATTTTGGGAGTAGTCGCAGCAATTATAATCAGCGCATCGGTCACGCTGACGATCCGGCAGCTCAGGTATTGGCAGGACAGTGTGACGCTGTTCCGCCATGCGCTCGCCGTTACGGAGGACAATTGGTGTGCGCATTTCTGCCTCGGCTACTATTTTGCAACCTCACCGGCCCACGAAGCCGAGGCAATTGCCGAGTACCGCGCGACGCTGGCCATCGCTCCGGAATTTTCCGAGGCGCATTTTTCACTCGGAACGGTGCTGGCGAGGCATCCCGATACCTTGCCTGAGGCCATGGCTGAATATCAAAATGCGTTAAGAATTAATCCCCGCTACTCTCAGGCACAATTTGCCAGGGGGAAGGCGCTCATGCAACTCCCAGAGCGGTTGCCTGATGCGATTACCGCCTTCGAATCTGCGGTGCGTCTTGATCCTGCCAATCCTGACGCGCATCTCAATCTTGGGGAGGCGCTGGCCCAAATTCCGCAACGTCTGCCCGACGCAATCAACGAGTATAGGACCGTATTAGGTCTCCGTCCCGATCTGGTCGAGGTCCACCACAATCTGGCCAATGCGCTGGCGCAAATTCCCACGCGCTTGCCGGAGGCAGTGGTCGAATATCAAATTCTGCTGCGAGCCCGGCCCGATTTCTCGGGTGACCATAACAACCTGGCCACGGTCCTCGCGCAAATTCCGGGTCGTTCCACCGAGGCGATTGCTGAATACGAAGCGGCGCTGCGCGTGCGACCGGATGATTATTATGCGCAGTTCAATCTGGGGCTTTTGCTGTCGAGACTTCCCGGGCGAACCGCGGAAGCGGTCATTCATTTCGAGGCGGCCCTCAGAATCAACCCGGACTTGGAACCGGCCCGGCGCGCGCTTGATCAATTGCGCGGTGACCCCGCTCCTCAGTAAGCGCGCACGGTGCATTGCCTCCATTGATAGATTTTATTTCCTGTGAATCTAATACTCCGAGCCCGCAGGAGGCGGGTAAACTTGCCCCCGCTTGAATTTGGGGAAGGCCCACGGCGAGGTCGTCGTGGCTCCGGAAAGGAAAGGGCGCGAGCGCCTCGTCTTCCTTTTGTTTTTGGAAGAGCCTGCGTTCAGACGCACTCCCAATGAGCGGGGAGATGGAGCACTTTTGCGAGGGTTACAGGCAGGACAGGCGAGTGTCATCTGGAATGGTTTGATAAACCGTGTCGTTGTTGAAATGGCCCGGCTCGCGCTGGCTGGTGCAAGCGCGTAATTCCACGGCTGAGCGCGCGTCGTTGGGCCGGTTAAGATTTCACTTCACTCAATCGGGCTGTCCGCATTCAACCGCCGACTACGGCGTCTTTCCGTTGGAAACGGGGGGCGGTGTCGCCACGGCGGGACGTGGTGGGGGCCCGCCATTGGCATTGCGGGGAGTCCGATTGAGATTGGCCGCGACATCTTTTGCCGCCTGGGTCTCCACGCCGGGTTTGTTCAAAAAACCAAGATCCCGAAACCAATCGATAAAACGGTTGGGCCACGAGCCGTAGGCGATAAACCCACGATTCGTCAGGCCGCCGCTGGAAGGAGGCTCGTCCGGTCCCACCTTGTCGCCCGGGTGATGACCGCGGGCGTAGATGTGCATTTCAACATTGGGCACGCCGTCGTTCAGTACGGCGGTGAAGTATTCAGTGGCCCAAACGGCATGAATCCAGTCGCCCCAGCCGGCCGAGGTGATGAACGAGGGCGGAGCATCCAGTGGAATCGGCGGTTTGCCACCGCGGGCGAATTGCGAAGGGCCGGGGTAAATGAGGCCGGCAAAATCGGGTCGCGAAGAAATTTTCGCCAAAGGATTTTCTGGCGCATCGTTTTTTCGATCGAACTCGACCCACTGCAAAGTGGCCGCGGCTGCGAGTTCCGCACCCGCTGAAAAGCCCATGATGCCGATCTTGTTGGGATCGAGGCCCCAATCCTTCGCATGGGCGCGCACGAGCTTGATCGCCTGCTGGGCATCGTAGACCCCGTCGGTCTTGGGCTCGTAGCCGTCACTGCGGAGTCGATTGCGCAGGATGACGGTGTTGACGCCGTGGTTGGCAAAAAAGTGGACGAAGTCCGCACCCTCGCCGCCGATGTTCAAGGTTCGGTGCCCACCACCCGCTGCCAGAATGATGGCGACGCCGGTGTTGAGCGAACCGTTGCCGGGGTGGAATTCAATCGACGGATTGTGGATGTTGACGATGTATGCGATTTCTCCCGGGGCGCCCATATGGTAAACCTCGGCCTCGCGGATTTTTTCTTTTTTGAGGTAGGGCGAATCCGCAGGGAAAAGTGGAATCACCACTCCGCCTGGCAAAATGGGCTGCGGGGTATAAGGCCCATCCGTCACCGGGCCGGGCACGGGCACACCCAGAGGTGCGGGCGGGGGCGGCAGGGCTACAGGCACACTGGCGACGGAGGTGGGGACGGCGTCGGCGGCGAAAATGAAATTCGCGGGCGACAGCAGGCCCAGCAAAAGAGCGATTCGGGTCAGAAACGTTTTTTTCAGGCTCATAAGGTTTTATGGGTGGGGGTAGCTGCACGTTGAAGACGGGGAAAGGATTCGTCCATACTCATCTCCAGCGAGGATGGGGATGCAAGTTGCGTTGGCCTGCGCAAAATTCAGTCAAGGCAAAGTTTTTCAGTTACAGCTTGCCCGCATAATGGTCCAATGTGGGAGTTATGACTGACAAAATCCTTAACGAGGCCTCCGGTCAGACGCAGGGCGGAGCGGCGGATTCCAAGCCGAAACCTTTCTCGTTGATCCGTTCCTTTGTCATGGCGGATTTCCTCACGCTCGGGAATGGCTTTTGTGGGGCAGGTTCAGTCCTGGCTCTTATGCAATATCTCGTGGTGGGGGAGGATCGCTGGCTGCTTGTCGCGATGGCATTGTTGCCAGTGGCGGCGATTTTCGATTTTGCGGACGGACGCGTGGCTCGCTGGCGCCACCGGTCGTCCTCGCTGGGAGCGGATTTGGACTCGCTGGCTGACGTGATTTCCTTCGGCCTCGCGCCGGCAGCGCTTGGTTTTGCCGTGGGCCTGCGGGGCGGGCTCGATGTGGCGATCCTCCTTTACTTCGTTGCCTGTGGGATCAGCCGGCTCGCTCGTTTCAATGCCACCGCCGACGCGCTCGCGGACGACAGCGGGAAGGTGAAATATTTCGAGGGCACGCCAATTCCAACCAGCATCCTGCTCGTGCTGGTTATCGGGGTGCTCCATTTTCAGGGTATGCTGGGGCGGGACATGTGGCTGGGGCAGTGGAGGCTTGGCGGTATCGGGCTTCATCCCCTGACTTTGATGTATGCACTGAGTGGCAGCGCCATGATCAGCACCTGGCACGTGCCCAAGTTCTGACCTTCTTTCGGCTTCCATTCTCCGCGTGGAATTATTTGCTGGGACAGCGGATCGCTTCTTCAAACCCCGTTCCCCGAATGTCATTCCCCGGAGCTACCCCAAACTATTCCACGGCCGAACAGCTGGTTGCCATCCTCGGCGCGCTTCCGCCCACCGCCCAGGTGTTGGCGCGTTTGCAAAGTTTGTTGTCGGATCCGAATTCCGACCTGAGCGATGTCGCCACCCTCATCCGCCTTGACGCGGCCATGACCACGCGGGTTATCAAGATCAGCAACAGCGCGTGGTATGGTCGCGGCGCGCCCTGTCACACCATTGACGAGGCCGTGAATCGCATTGGCTTTCGCGAGGTATTTCAACTGGTGTCGGTCGTGGCTTCCGGTGCACTGGTCGCCCAGCCGCTCGCGGCTTACGGCCGCGACGCGAACACGATGTGGCGCGAGTCGGTGGCTTGCGCATTCGCGG
>JANYDX010000443.1 GCA_025363395.1 Verrucomicrobiota bacterium | reverse complement strand
AATTCCCATTTCGGTTCGAGTCGCTTCAGGGACAGCAGGAATTCACGTTCTGCGGAAGTCAGGTCTGCATTGATCTGCGTGATCAACCGTTCGCGCGTTTCCTCCAACACGGTGAGTGGCACCGGGTCGAGTGTCATGCCTTCGAATTGATCGGCGAAGACCTTTTTCAAATCCTTCCGGTTCGGGGTGAGCAGTTCGCTCATCGGACGATCATGGCTCGCCAGAAAGATCACGAAGGCCCGCCGGATGTCATCCGTGATTCCCTCATTTTGGAAGAGACCGTGAACGTCGAAAAGATCGCGTGGATGCTGGCGGTCGAGCGCTGCGCACAACTTGCCGCCATACAAATCGGGTAGCGAAACGACGCGCATCGTGGCGGACCGGCCAAACTCTTGGACGGCTTTTGGCGTCAGATTTCGGTCTGTCGTTGGATGCAGCGATCCGCGCAGCACGGTGTTGGGTTCGATTTTCACCTCGGCCCCGCCGGCAGCTCGCACGGTCAGTTTGATGATGAGGTTTTCGGTCGCAAGTTTCTGCTCCCGCACCTGCACGCCGGGCATCGCACGGTGAATTTTCGCCGCGATGCGCTGAAGTGCTGCATCGATTCCGCGCAGCGTGGTCGGTCGGTCTTCGACCGGCAAATAAACCAAATCAATATCCACGGACAGACGTGGAAAATCGCGCACGAAGAAATTGATCGCGGTGCCGCCCTTGAGGGCGAAGCACGCTTCAGCGTTTACGAAAGGCATGACCTGCACGAGCAGGTCGGCTTGTTTGAAAAATTGGCTGTCTCTCATGGCGCGTCGGACGGGGTTTCGGCTGCCGCCGGAACAGTGATGAGGTATTTGGAATCGAGTCGGCCACCGGCGAAGAGCACGCGCTTGCCGCTACCGAGCGAAACCTTCGCGAGGTCCAACTGCTTGAACCAAGAGTGGGCATGTTTTTCAGCCAAGTGGAGAAAGAGGCGTTTCACCTTCACCGATGAGCACGCTTCCAGGAGCGACGTCACCAAGTCCGCCCGCAGCGTGCCGAGTCCTTCGAAGACGAGATTCGCGTGCTCATAGCCGGCGTCGTCGAGCGTGAGATGTTGCAGGAATTCCAGCGCGGCGCGTTCCGGTGCGGACACGCTCACGACGAGTTCCCCTTCGCGGTGTTCGCGCAGCCCGAGTTCCTGCGGCAGGAAGTTCGTGCTGACGTGCTGCACGCGACCGGTCAGAGGTAGGCGCTTGAACCACGCGGGAAGCCGGTCGCTCGTCCGGCTGAAGAGATAGACGGGGTAGGCATCAGCTAACGGCAGGAAATGGGCTAAGCCGGCGAGTTCCAAGGCCGTGCGTCCGCCAGGATGAAATGACTTCGGTTGCTGTTGGAGGCCGAAGACCGCTCCTAGCCACGCGGGAGGCCCTGACTGCACGGTAAAGGCTCCGTCGCCGACGCGGTGCAACCAACCAGAACTGGCGTAGTAGTCGGCAAGTCTGCTAGAGATTCCCTCACGCTTTAGCCATGCGGACGTGAGCACCGCTCCGCTGGGGGCGGAGACGAGGCGTTGGTTTAATTTCTGTCGTTCGGATCTAGTATTTCTGGTCATATCTGCTAGGAAATAAACCGAATTGCAAATGCGGTTTATTTATTTTCATTTAGACCAAGCGATACTAATTTATGTTGCAATAAAATAAACCTTCTGGCTCAGAAGGATTTGAGTGTAAAAAAGCTCCTGGCGCGAGCCGGGAGCGAAAGAGGCAACGCCTCACAGATGGCCGGCTTCCTTGAAGGAGAAATACCCGCGCCCCTGGGGGTCAGATTTTACGTCGCCTACGACGACGTGATCCAGCAAGTCGATTTCGAGAATCTTGGCGGCCTCCCGCAACGCACGCGTGACGGTTATGTCGGCCTGGCTGGGACCGGGATCGCCGGAGGGGTGGTTGTGAGCTACCACAATAGCCGTTGCTCCTGAGAGGATGGCACCACGGAACACCTCCTTTGGCGAAACCAGTGTCGAAGTAGCTGTGCCCAGCGTGATGAGCTGGCGACCGAGGGGATGATTTTTGCGGTCAAGATGGACGCAGTAAAACGCCTCTTGCATCGGATTTTCGTCGAAGGCTGAGCGCAGGTAGTCGGCAACCTTGGCCGGCT
>JANYDX010000414.1 GCA_025363395.1 Verrucomicrobiota bacterium | reverse complement strand
GTCCTGCGAAACTGATCGCGCCCGCTTCGTGGGCCGGGGCGGAACTCCCGCCCATCCGGCGGCGATGCAGGGGCCTTCGCCACTCTCAAACACCGTGGGCTCCGTCCTGGATCCGATTATCTCGCTGCGTCGCACGGTCACCCTGCCACCGCACGAATCGGCCATCATTCACGTGTTGCTGGGCGTAACCGAGAATCGGGAGGCGGCGCAGGTACTCGTGGAGAAATATCAAAGCGCACGCATGGCCGACCGCGCCTTCGATCTGGCCTGGACTCACAGCCAAGTCACCTTGCGCTACCTCAATGCCACCGTCGCGGAGGCCCAGCTCTACGGCCGGCTCGCCAGCGCCTTGATCTATGCCGACCCCGCGCGCCGGCCCAATTCCAGCCTGCTGCGCAACAACCGGCGCGGACAAAACGGACTTTGGAGCTACGGCATTTCAGGCGATGCGCCCATTTTTTTACTGCGTGTCAGCGATCCCGGAAAAACCGAAATTGTCCGGCAATTGATTCAAGCTCATTCCTACTGGCGCATGAAGGGACTGACGGTCGATCTCGTCATCGTGAACGAAGATGTGTCCGTCTACCGCCAGTCCTTGCACGACCAGATCACCAGCCTGATCTCGTCGGGCCTCGAAGCCCAGATGCTGGACCGGCCGGGTGGCATCTTTGTCCGGCGGCTGGAACAAATCCCCCACGAAGACCGCGTGCTGCTGCAATCCGCCGCGCGGATCGTGGTGGACGACGAAAATGGAACCTTGGCCGAGCAACTCCGCAACCGGACCGAGCTGGAACCCACGATCCCGGCCCTGGTGCCCACCCGTTCCATGTGGCCCGACTCACCGCCGGCTGCCCCCGCTCCCGTTCCGGCGCGGGAACTGTCGTTCCAGAACGGATATGGTGGCTTCACGCGTGATGGGCATGAATACGTCATCACCCTCCAACCGGCGCAGATGACTCCCGCGCCGTGGGTGAACGTGATTGCCAATCCGAGCTTTGGCACGGTCGTGTCGGAAAGCGGCAGCGCTTACACCTGGGTGGAGAATTCCCATGAATTTCGCCTCACGCCCTGGAGCAACGATCCGGTGCAGGATACCACCGGTGAAGCCCTCTACATTCGTGATGAACAAACCGGCCAGTTCTGGTCGCCGACGCCATTGCCGGCGCGGGGCAAGACGCCCTATGTCATCCGCCATGGCTTTGGTTACACGGTCTTCGAGCACACGGAAAATGGCATCGCATCGGAGTTATGGATTTACGTCGCGATCGATGCGCCGGTGAAGTTCTCGGTGTTGAAATTGCGGAATGTCTCGGGACGCGCCCGCCGGGTGTCAGTCACCGGTTACTGGGAATGGGTGCTGGGTGACCTGAGGCACCGGAGCCTGTTGCATGTGCAAACGGACGTGGACCTCAAGACCGGCGCACTGCTCGCGAGGAATTATTTCAACACCGAATTCCATGATCGCATCGCCTTCCTCGACGTCAGCGAGCCGACGCGCACCGTCACGGGAGACCGCAAGGAATTTTTGGGCCGCAACGGAAGCCCGGCCCACCCCGCAGCCCTGAAGCGCGCGCGGCTTTCGGGCAAGGTGGGCGCAGGGCTGGATCCTTGTGGTGCCGTGCAGGTCGTCTTTGATCTGGCCGACGGACAGGAACGCGAAACGAGTTTCCGCCTCGGCGTCGGTCGCAACCCGGCCGATGTGCAAAACCTGATCCTGCGCTTCCGCCGTGGGGATGCCAGCCGGGTCGCACTCGAAAGCGTCTGGCAACATTGGAATCGAACCCTCGGAGCCGTCAACGTGGATACGCCCGATCCCGCCGTGAACATGATGGCCAACGGCTGGCTGCTTTACCAGACGTTGAGCTGCCGGCTTTGGGGCCGAACAGGGTTTTATCAATCCGGTGGCGCCTACGGATTCCGCGACCAGTTGCAGGACGTGATGGCACTGGTGCACGCAGAGCCGGCTCTCGCGCGGGAACATTTGCTGCGCGCCGCCGCTCATCAATTCCGCGAGGGCGATGTCCAGCATTGGTGGCATCCTCCGGCCGGGCGCGGTGTGCGGACCCATTTTTCCGACGACTTCCTTTGGCTGCCGTACGTGACCTGCCGGTATGTGACGGCCGTCGTGGGCATTATGACCGCGCAAACGACATCCCGTGTCACCGTGTCATTAACCGCCTTGGTGAGCTTTCCGGCAAAATGCACTTCGAGACACCTACGCTCAT
>JANYDX010000407.1 GCA_025363395.1 Verrucomicrobiota bacterium | reverse complement strand
GGTTTACTCGGCGGTTGGCCGTTGTTCACCGACCACGCGCTCAAATGGAGTCCCGGAGCCGTGAAGTGCGTCGCCGTGGATGCACTCCCGCCCGAACTGGTCTACGTACGCAGCGGCCATGTGCAGATGCTCCTTTCCCAGGACGTCTACGGCTACGGCTACCGGTCAGTCGAGCGCTTGATCGAAAAGCTCCACGGAAAAAAAGTGCCGGTGGATACCATTGAAAATTCCGCGCTTATCGCGGTCACCCGGGAAAATGTGGACGCGTTTGCGAAGAATTGGGAAAAGTGGCTGCCGAAATGACCCCGCGGCTGCCGTGAGCGGCTCTCAAGCGCGGCCTGCGACCAAATTCGCAACCGGCATTCCGGGCGCAGCGCGAAAATTTCAGCCCGCCGGTCATCTGATATTCAGCATCCGCCGCCGGTATCGCGGGCGAGGCCATGAATCCTCCAATTGCGCTCTGGAGGACGGTTCCTTCTGGAGGCATTATCTCATGAGATTTTAACAATCATCTCACTTTCAATCGGGCGGTCTGTGACGATAAATTGTGAAGACAGTTATCGCATGAGGCCCGTCTTTTCCAGTTTACAAGATTTGTGTTGCCGCTCGGGGAGCGGCCGCTGGATTTGGTTTGGATTCTGCCTTTGTGCGCTGGGCCTGACCTGCGCAAGAGCGACAGTCGATTCCACGGAGTTCAGCCAGCTGCCCTATGTGCTGAGCGACTCCGAGGAGGGTTTTGTCGCCGTGCTGCAGCAGCGCGCGTTTCTTTATTTTGAAGAACATTCGGATCCCGTGTCGGGGCTGACCGTTGACCGTGCGCCGGCGGACGGCGGATCGAGTACGGCGCCGGCGAGTATTGCGGCCACGGGATTTGCACTCACCGCCTGGTGCATCGCGGACCAGCGCGGCTGGCTGCCGCCCGGCGAGGCGCGCCGGCGCGTGTTGAAGACCTTGAACTTCGTTGTGACCCAGGTTCCTCACGAACGCGGCTGGATTTACCATTTTATCGACATACACAATGGAAGCCGGATGTGGAATTGCGAAGCGTCCACCATCGATACGGCGCTGTTTTTGCAGGGTGCATTGGGAGCACGGCAGTATTTTAATGATCCGGAGGTGAGTGTCCTGGTGAATGAAATCTATGGACGGATCGACTGGGCTTGGGCGCTCAATGAAGGCAGCACGCTCTCCCATGGCTGGCGGCCCGAGAGCGGATTTATTCCGTGCCGCTGGGACAGTTATGCGGAGATGCTCGGCCTCTATCTGCTCGGCATCGGAGCGCCCGGGAGACCGTTGCCGGCGTCGACGTGGCAGGCGTGGAAACGCGGTCCCGTGGTAAGTTATGCGGGCCGTACCTTCATTCAGTGCGCGCCGCTCTTCACTCATCAATATGCGCAGGCTTGGTTTGATTTTCGCGGATTGCGCGATAGCGGGGTGGATTACTGGCAGAACTCAGTCGACGCGACCCTCGCCCAACGCGAGTGGTGCGCCAGCCGGGCGCCGGATTTTCCCCGCTGGTCGCGCGAACTGTGGGGGGTCACCGCCTGTGACGGTCCGCGGGGCTACAAGGCGCAAGGCGGGCCTTTTGGCTCGGTGGACAAGGTGGATGGGACCCTCGCGCCGTGTGCGCCGGGCGGTTCATTGCCCTTCGCGCCGCGGGAATGTCTGGCGGCATTGCAGGAGATGCGGGCCGTGGGGGGGGTGCAGGTTTGGGGGCGCTACGGATTTGCGGATGCCTTCAATCCGCAGACCGGCTGGGTTTCACCAGACGTGATCGGGATCGATGTGGGGATTACGCTCGTGATGGCGGAGAATCTGCGCAGTGGCTTCGTCTGGCGGCATTTTATGCAGGCGCCGGAGGTGCGGCGCGCGTTGAGGCTGGCCGGTTTTTCCCCCGCGATACAACCGGCATTCAATGCCAGCACACTGGTCGCGCTGTTGCCCTGAACTTGGCCGGCGAGGGATCGTGAAGCCTGCGGCTGGCTTGAGCTGTTATCGGTGTGATTCGATCATGAGGGCCCCCTTTTTCTTGTCACCTCATTGAGCTTTTCGGGGACCTATGCGTCACTATGCTCACAACTGAAGTTATGCCTCCGATGAAACCCAGCGATGCGGAATTGGTGACCGGTTCCATCGAGGGAAATCGCGACGCATTCCGGCAAATCGTGGAACGCTATAAAAACCTGATCTGCTCCGTAGCCTATTGCGCTACGGGTAATGTCAGCCACAGCGAGGATCTGGCGCAGGAGACATTCATCACCGCTTGGGGCAGTTTGCGTTTATTACGCGAGCCCGCCAAACTCCGCAGTTGGCTTTGCGGCATTGTCCGTCACCGGACACAAAAGTACTGGTCACGAAACAAGCGCCAGCCACTGCATCACGCCGCCCCGCTGGCAGAGGTGGTCGAAGCCATGGCACCCGAGCCCCTGCCCTCGGAGCAAGCTATCACGCAGGATGAAGAGGCTATCATGTGGCGTTCTCTGGCGAAGATTCCGGAAATTTACCGGGAACCACTCATCTTGTTCTATCGCGAGCACCAATCAGTCGGGAACGTGGCTGCTGCCTTGGAATTGTCGGAGGACGCGGTCAAACAACGGCTTTCGCGCGGCCGCAAATTGTTGCAGGAAGAAGTCCAGGCTTTCGTGGAAAGCGCGTTGCATCGGACTGCGCCTAAGCCCGCGTTTTCCAATGCGGTGTTCGCGGCCCTGCCTCTAGCCACAGGCCCGGCGGCTGCCACGGGTTGGAGCGCCGCGGCGAAAGGCACCGCGGCCACCAAGGCGGGCCTTTTGGCCGCGTGGCTGTTGCCATTGATCGGATCATTCGGCGGCTTCGCGGCGCAGTGGCTAGCGCTCCGCGCCACCACACCCGATCGTAAATTGCGGGCGAAACTGGTGCGGCGACTTATCTGTTCCTGGATTTTGGTCGTGGGGCTTGCGGTAGGTGGTGAACTGGCCGTTGAGTCATTGGGGCGCCACTGGGGGTGGAGTGACCGGATGGCTTTTGCGGCCACAGCGGGCTTTTGGTGGCTCTACAGCTGCGTCCTGATCGCTTGGGTTATCGCGACAATTCAACGTATTCCCTTCCTTCACGATCAAGTGGGGGAGCAAGGGGTGGCGCTTCCGACAGCGACGAAGCCTTCCCACTTCATTGCCATGATGATTGGCGTGTACGCCTCGCTGGGGTCTTGGCTGGTTCACCTGGCGCTACAGGCGCATGACCAACTTTCAGCTGGGATTATCATTGGTACACTGCTGGGGCTGGGCATCTGGCACTGCGGCCATGTTCTGCGCCGGACAGGAGCGGCCGCGGCGCAGGCGAGCCTGGGGCACATTGCGTTGGCGGCGGGAATCATTCTGCTGATATTCAATCTGCGATTCGACGCTTGGGTGGCGTTTGCTCACGGGGTCAGTGTGCAGGAGATGCACCGCCTGCGTCCGATGTGGATGATCCCCGCCTTCACCGGCGCCTTTCTGGTCTGGACGGGGGTAGTCGTGGCGGTAACAAATCCGAAGCGCCGAGGCCTTGACTGAGTGATGCGAGACGCCGGACCGCGTTGGCGTCGGGTAGGGAATCGGAAATCGCCTGCTGGAAATTACTCGCCGGTCCTGAGTGTGGGCTTAGGCTGCGAGCATGAAGCTCAAGTTGAAGCGCATCGCTCCGCTCCAGGCAGGTAAAATGCTCGCAGCCTTCTACGGGCTGCTTTCGCTGATTTTTGTTCCATTCATGCTGATTTTTATGGCCGCGGGCGGTTTCGCGGCGAGCCAGCAGGGCGGGGGAAGCGTTGCAGCTCTTCCGCTGATGATGGGCATGGGCTTCGGTTTCATGGTGTTCCTGCCCCTGCTCTATGCGCTCATGGGTTTTGTTTTCGGCGTCATCGGCTCCTTTATCTATAATTTGATGGCCCGTTGGATGGGAGGGTTTGAGCTGGAATTTGAACCTGTCGATCCGCCGGCGCTTTAAGCCATCCGTAATGAAATCGGCTCTGACGCTGAGAAGTGCCGCCATCGGCTTGCTGCTGGTGCTGACTTTGCCCAGTGTGGCGGGGGCGGCGGGGGCGGATAAAAAAAAGACTCCTCCACCTCCGGCCATTGCGAAGCTGGTCTGGCTGGCGGGCAACTGGCGCATGGAAAAAAACGGCCGGTTGATGGACGAATATTGGATGGCGCCAGCGGGTGGGGTGATGCTGGGAGTGGAGCGCACAGTCTTTAAGGGCCGTGGCCAGGAGCATGAGTTTCTCCAGATCCGCGAGGGTCCGGGGGGCGTACTTTTCTATGTCATGCAAGTGTCAGGGCAAAAGGAAGCGGCATTTCAGCTGTTATCGCTCACTGACACGGTGGTGGTGTTCGAGAATTTGCTGCAGGATTTTCCGCAAAAAATTACTTATGCACTCCAGTCGGATAGTTCTCTGCTCGTGACCATGGAAGGTCCGAGCTCGGACGGGCAGGCGAAGCGCATCGATTATCCCTATCAGAGAATGACGAAAAGCGAGTAGCAGAGGACGCTTCACGCCGAAAACAGTCGCTGATTTCTTTTGAAGACCGAGCGTAGGGTGTTTTAGTATGTTGGTTTACTGAATGAAAATCTACTTCATGGGTGTCGGCGGAACCGCGATGGGCAATGCGGCACTGCTGGTGCGCGCTGCGGGGCACGAGGTACTGGGCACCGACATCGGGGTTTATCCGCCCATGAGTACTGTCCTCGCCGATTCGGGCATCAGCGTGTACGACGGCTACGATCCGGTTCGTCTGGAGCGACTGAAGCC
>JANYDX010000402.1 GCA_025363395.1 Verrucomicrobiota bacterium | reverse complement strand
AAATATTGCTGCAATTGGCCGACTTGCAGACGGACGCCCCGGGTTTCGCCTTGGCGATGGCTGCTGCCGAATCAGTAATTGCGAGCGGTTGGACGGAAAAACCCGCGCAGGCCATCGAGAGCTCCGCGAGTCTGGGCAGTACGCTCAACCGCACGGGTCATTTTTCCGATAGCGCACGGCTGGGGCGGGTGACCCTCGATCAGGTGGCCAAGCTTAAAAAAATAGCGAGCAAACAGGAGCCCGATGAATCCGAACGGTTTTCATTGTCCGATTACGACCTGCGCAAATTGCTCACTGAGCAACTGCGTGCCTTGGTCGAACTTGGGCGTTGGAGCGAGGCGACGGAGTTGATCGAAAAGAGCCCGTGGTGGGGCGTGAGGGATGCGCGGGAGTTGTTGTCTCAGCAGGTTGCTTCGGATCGGAAGCCCGTGGGTTACTATTTGGCCCGGGTGGCACAGCAACGCGGACAGGGCGTTCAGGCCCGCCGGATTCTGGAGGCCCAACTCGTGGTGACGCCCGGAGCGGATTCGATTTATGAAAGCTATCTCGCAATCGCCGGCCAGGAAGCCCGGACGCTGCTGGCCAAGCTGGCGGCCGCTGACCACGACGAGGAGCGTCCCTTGATTTGGAAAGCACAGCTGCAATCCGACGCCGGGGAATGGGACGACGCCATCGCGTCCCTGCAGGAAGCAATCAACACGCACCCCTCCGATGGCGAACAATGGCGCGGCGATCGCATGCGCGTCTACGCCTTCATGTCCCGCGCCATGACAGCGAAAGGCAATAAGGAGAAGGCGGCCTTTTTTGACGGTGTGGTGAAAGCCATCCGGTTGTCCGAAACCGCGGATCGCTGGTTTGAAATCGGAGCCTATGTCCGTGCCATCGATCTATACCGCCAGGCACTGGGATTTTTTTAGGATGCGTATTGCATTGAGTCGCGACTGGCCGTCCGGCTGGCGGGGGAGGGCAAGATGGACGAGGCGGCCGAACATTACCGCCGCGCCTTTGAACTGATGCCCGACAGTTTCGGCCGGGTCGAGAGCCACTGTTTTGGCTGCGAACATGTTTTCGCCGGCGAGAAATCGCAGGGTGTCGCGGAAAAAGTTTTCACTCAGATGCTGGCAGTTCGGCCGGACAAGCCGCAACTCCATTACCTGATGGGTTATCTGCGGGAGGAGCAGGAACGGATGCCGGAGGCCGCGGAGCATTTTCGCAAAGCAGTGGGACTCGATCCGCTTTACCTGAATGCCTGGAACCGGCTGGCGGGAATTGAAGAGAAATTAAATTTCACGCCAGTGCAGCGCGATGATCTACTGCTCAAACTGGTCGCACTCGACCCGACCCGCCGGCATGTGTCGCCCGACCTTGTACGTGTTTCGGATCTGCCGCGGCTGTGGCAGGTGATGCACGAAGCCGAACAGACCGTCGCCGCGTTGCCGCAGACGGGCGAAGTTTGGGCGCTCCCGGCGAGCGCCGCGCAGCTCAGTCAGTCCCAGGACCGTTCAACGGCATGGGACTTTGAGTCGGCCAAACACGATGCGGCCACGGTATTGCTCGAGCATAAATTCGTCGATGCCCTGCAATCCTACCTCGCCGGAATCAATAGCCACGACGGGGACAACTGAGATGCTTCACTCGGGCCGTGCTCCGACAGTGCCCGGTTGCCCTCAACGCGCCGCAGCGCGGAGATTTCGATACTCCACTTTCATCTTCAGGCCGCCATGAATCTGGAGGCCCAGGGGTGCGGCACCCGGAAATTTTTCGTCCCTGTATTGCGCGGCCTTCTGCCCGTTGATCCACACGGTGAAGTTCGGCCCCACCGCTTCGAGGCGAAAGGAATTCCATTGCCCGTCGGGGTGCATGAGTTTCGCTGCGTCCTTCGCCTGGCCTGCTTCGGGATAACCTGCCACCCGGCCGACATAAAATGATCCCGACATGTCCCGCTTCAAACTGCGCGACACTCCGAGCTGGAGTTGCATGCTCGGTTTGCGCAGCTCCACTCCGCTGTCGATCTCTCCGGTCCAGCGCACGTCAAACTCCAACACGAAGTCGCCATATTCCTTCTCGGTCCAGAGATAATTTTCGGTCAGCTTGGCATCGCTTTCGCCGATGAGCACGCCCGGTTCGGCGCGCCAGAATGGATTCGCGTCCGGCGATTTCCAGCCGGTCAAATCCTTGCCGTTAAAAATCGGTTCCAACTTTGTCGCGGCGGCAGATTCCGCCGCGAATACAGTCTGGCCCATCAATACCAGCATGACCACCAGAGGTAGAATTTTGCGCATGGGAGGATGCTTGCGTTGCAATTCATCGCGTCAAATAACAAGCGGCTGAATTTCCCCGCGACGCGGCATGTGCACCGGGGTAATACTCGGCGCCCGCAGCTCGCACCATCGTCTTGTGTAGTCGCATCGCCGATCCCGGGTTCGCAATCGCGCTAAGATTGACCGCGCTTCCTTGGCGGCTCCGGGCAGCCGGGGCCGGCCTACGACGTCAAAAAATAGTTCCTCAGCGTTTCAGCTGCAACGTGGCTTGATAGTTGGTTCCGGCGATGGCGAAGCGGGCCGATCTATTTTCGACGAGAAGGCAGGAGAGTGGTACGGATTGTTCATCCAGTTTCACGGTCTTGGTTTCGCCGGCGGAAAAGCTGATGTTGTTCAGCACTGCATTTCTGGAGTCCGTAAGTTCGGAAATTCCGTTGAGCTTGAGCTCCACAAAGATCAAAGCGGCCTCCACTGGATTCATTTGGTCGTAGTCGCTGGGAGTAAATGCCGCCGCGCGCCGCTGCCCCTCGGCAATATTTTCGGTGGAGGTATGGGTGACCAGTTGGTCGCGTTCGATTTTGTACGTGTGGGCGAGGGTGGGGTCTGCGTCTCTCGCCGCGGTTTGGACGGAAATCTGCATCCACCTGTAGGCGTTCACCCGGTCTTTGGGAACTCCGACACCTCGCTCATAGAACCGCCCCATTCGTAGCTGGGCCAAGGCCAAACCACGGTACGCTGCGCGGCTGGCCCAGCGCGCGGCCTCCCGCTCGGCGTCGTTTTTATTTTTCTTACCCGACCGGTTGAGGTTCGCGAAATAATCGGCAGTGGCATCCTGCGCCGGAGCGTAGCCTTGCTCGGCTGATTTTTTCAGCCAAGCCGCTCGTTCGTTTGCATTTAAAAAAATGCCGCGCTGGGCCTACTCGAATTGCGCGACGACGTCGCCCGCCTCGGCGGCGATTTTCAACCGGGCCAGCTCGGGCAGATCGCCCGCTTTCCCGAGCGAGGCTGTCAACAAAAGCAAGATCAGCGCGCCGGCTAAATTTTAGGAAATAATTGATCACTGGGTCGACGTTGCTGTAATTTGGGTGGGTCGAATGACCGTCGGGAATTTGAATGGTCGCTCAGCGCCGTCAAACCGGTATTGGGGAAGCGGTTTAGGTTTGGGGCTTCGCAATCTAGGGGCCGCCCACACGGCAAGCTGCGGAGGTGGAGTTGGAAGAACCCTCCCCTAAACTTTTCGGGAATCGGCTATGACCGGCTTTGCCAGGCCCGGATGAAATCCTGGATCTCCCGCGCGGCGGATTTCCAGAGGCCGTTGATGAAGATGGGCTGGCTGCCGCCTGAGGTTTCCAGACTCACGTCCGATAGGAAGAGGCCGTTCTTCACGCGAATCGAGGCGACCGCGCGGTAACTAATGTGCTCCTCGTTGGAGCTGAACATCGCCCCTTTTCGAAAGGTGATTCCATCGCTGGCTAATATCAGGCGGTCGCGAAAGAAAAAATTTCCCGACGACCATCGACTCGACCAATAGGTTTTCTCCTCGATCGCTGGCAGTGCTGCTGGACTTTGACCCGCCACCGGCGCGGGGACCACTGCGCCTGGATTTGAGTTAAGCAAGCGTGCCTTGGCATCGGCGAATTCCTGGTCAGTAAGCTTTCCCTCATTGTGGAGATCCGCCAGTTTCCCGAGTTCGTCCGTGAGATTCATTGAGCAAAGCGTAAACGCGACTCCCGTCTTTTTCAATACTCAGAAACTGCCCCTGGTCTAATCCGGTAATAGATGATCAGGAAGCCGCTGTCTTCGGTCGTAACCCTGATTCATCGGCCCGCATTAACCTCAAAAGTGGCTGGCATTCCGGCGGGTAGTCGATCTCCCTCCCGGTTTATTTCAAAGAGGACGGTGCGGACGGCATCCAGGTATTTGTGGCCGAAGCGCTGGTCTGGTTCGAGATAGTTTCCCTCTGCCCACTCGTTCCAGGATTTCACAAATACGATCTTCTGGTCACCACTGCGGTTTTCGACTGCGCTTACGACCTGTCTCAGGTGTTGCTCGAACAGTTCTGGCGTTGAATTGTGGAGGACGAAACCGCGTTTCGAACTTCTTGCCGTGTTATCCCAATTCGGCACCGCGCATGGGAAAATCCCCTCTTTGATTCCATCGAGGAAATACGGCATGGCATCCTCATAGCAGACGATGTTTCTGAAGCTTCCCCCAAATTTCCCCTTGATCCGGTTCCACGTGTACCAGCCGAAATTTCGGACGGCTCGGTGCCGGGCCTTCCATCGCTTGACGAGCGAAGGCTGTAAATTTGACTGGGTCCATTGTCTCTTCAGGATCGCCGCGTATCCGGCTCTGTAAGCTCGCGCCAGATTTACAACCAGACCGGCATCAAAGCCCGCTTTGCGGTAATCCCAAGTCTGCTCATCTTCAAATAGGTGGGCGGTAAAATGAAACCCCGGAAGGCCGTGAACGGATGCAAGGTGCTGCCAATGCGCAATGAACTCTTTGCTCCGTGGAAGATCCTTCGGCCGGTAGATGGTAAATGACAGCCGACCGTCGATTTTAATATATCGCGGGTCACGAAACGCCGGAAGCAGACTCAGGAAATGTGACTTTTCGTCGGCGGCGCCCGGGTAGGTCTGTTCGATGAGCAACCGGCCAGGATTTCCGTGCCAGATTCCGGACCAAGTCTGGTTCGCCCAACAGAGGCAAAAAGGCAGGGCCGGGGAACCTGTCTCGACTAATTCCTTCAATGGGCGCTCCAAAACCTGTCTGCCCGCGAACCAATAGTTATAATAACAAAATCCTTCGATGCCGGCCTCACTGGCCAACCTCGCCTGGCCTTCCCGGACTTCAGGGATGCGAAGATCGTAAAATCCAAGATCACCGGGCAGGCGTGGTTGAAAGTGTCCTCGGAACAGTGCCCGGGCCTTCGCCACATTGGTCCACTCCGTAAACCCCTTACCCCACCACAGGTCATTCTCGGGCACGGGGTGATATTGAGGTAAGTAAAAGGCGATAAGTCGAATTTTAGGAGACCGGGCTATCACCGGCTCTCTTTCGCTTACGGGAGGTTCGAGAGTTTCCGAGTAAAAGCGGGATCTCATATCAAATGGATTATTGGGGACCGGACCGATTTTCAGACTTCGAACGGGACGAAGATCACAAGATAATCGGGCCGATGAAGGGTGACAAACGATCCCCTTGAAGGAAGCAGACAGCAATGGGCCGCGGTGGTGCGGGCTCCGGGACAAAACAGCGCGGTTAATTGTTGGGCGCGTCCCAAGAAGGTGGCCTCCAGCACCTACGGCACAGTACCGGCAGCGGGCGCCGGGTTTCAAAGTGGATGGCAAGCCCCCCGAGCCGAAGTCGGCCATCGATGAATACTGATGGTTTAACGCTCCTCTATACCCGAAGACCCACTGACGGAGTGCGAGTTTTTCACCCGTTTTATCGCCTGCCCCGGCTCCCGCGAGAACTCATGGCCTGGCTCAGTGCCCCCACTGCATGCCCCCCATCTGGATTTGTTTTAATGGGTTTGGATTGGAGGATAAAAATTGAATCTACGCTTCCCCGGGGATCAGAGCGAAGGCGCCTTTCGCTTCCGACTCCTCATATACCGCTTCGTTTTCGGCTTCCTCCATCGGGGCGAACCGGTCGGCTTTAAAGCCGAGCTCGGCGCCGGCGCAAAACGGGTCGGGCGGATTGCGCAACTCATCCACCAAAAGATAAATTTCCGGATGCGCGTCGCCCGCGCCGTTTTTCACCGGTTTGCCGTCGACAATATGCAGCGGTTTGCCCCGGCCCGGTGACATCGAGCGCACCGTGTAGGTTACGCCTTTGGTCGGCAGCGCCGTGTAGCTGGCGCGCGCCCACGCTGGGAAGACATCATCGACACAGACTACTTTGGAACCGTTTTGCATGACTGGTAGATTGGGAGTGAAGGCAGCGCCGGTATTTATTCAACTGCGGTTTTTTGGAAAGCTTTGTCCGGCGCCTGGCGTAACGATGCAGCGAAGGGTGCCCGCGAAACACCATCACGAATGAAACGAAGGGAATACGTCAGGGGTGTTTATCTGCATCGATCCAGCTTTGTCAGACTCCAACCGCGCTGCTTGAACCTTGAACTTGTCGCATGGCCGCTTCACTAATCATATGCCGCCAGGCTGGCAGCCTTTCACCCCGACCCGCGCATGAAATGGAATTTCCTCCTGCTGTTTCTCCCCGCCATGGCGGGATTCGTCGGCGCCGCGTCTCCCTCTGCCCCGGTGCTGCTGGCCGGTAATGATGACGGTTCGCCCGTGACCCTTACTCGCGTCCATCCCCTCGACAATGTGGTGCTGGCCGGCGGGACGGATGGGTCGGTTGAAGTCCGGGATGGAGCCGGCAAATTATATTTCTCCGCGCCCGCGGGTCCGAGAGTCAATTTCACAGCGGGAGGCGCTATCGGCCGGCAGGAAGTGCGGGTTCGCGATGCCCAGGGCAAGGAAACGAGCCGGCTCGATTTTGTCCTGGAGGCGGAAACATCCGTGGACGATGGCGGCAAGTACCGGGACATGTTCGCGCTGTTTCGCTCCAGCATGAGCTCCGACTTTCCCGGCGGCGTGGAGACCGCGGTCTGGAATGGAAAGACCTATCATTTTTTCGCGAGCTGGGTGCTCGACAATTATCACACCGCGAAAGGCCTGAAGTATTTCAGTCCGTACGCGACGGAATTTGTGGACATGATGCGCGGCGCCCAGCGCGAGGACGGCATGATCTGGAGCAACATCAACCCCCAGGCCACGCCCGCTTACTACCTCACCGCGTACGGTCCCTTCGGCTATGTCCGGAAGTACGGTGACCGCTACTTTGTCCGCCAGCCGACGGAAAATCATCCTGAGTACATCTACGTGAGCACGATTTACCAGAGCTGGAAAGCGGGCGTCAGCGATGCGTGGATGCGGCAATGCCTGCCTTCGGCCATGCGAGCACTGGATTACTGTGTTAACGATCCCGCGCGTTGGAGCCGGCGGTTCCAGCTGTTGAAGCGGGTGTACACGATTGACTCCTGGGATTTTGAAGTCGACGACGCCTACACACCGGATATCGGGCTGACCAACACGATGTTGATCGACCCGGACAAATCGAAGTTCGGGGTGTTTTTCGGCGATAACACGCACTATGCAACGGCCTGCGACGAATTGGCGGAAATGCTCGACCACGGTGGCGGCACCGCTGAGGCCACGCGCTACCGCGAGCGTGCGACGGAAATCCGGCAACGATTGGATGCATTGTCATGGAACGGACGATTCTTTACGCACTTCATCGATGAAGATCCGGCCGTGAAGCGCGATTTGGGCGTGGACGAGAAATCGCAAATAGCCCAGGGCAACGCTTATTCCCTCAACCGGAGCATCGGACCCGAGCATGCGTCGGCAATCATCAACACTTACCTGGAACTGAAGAAAAATCTGCCGCCCGGTTCTCCTGGCGAATGGTACGCCATCTATCCGCCCTTCCCCAAGGGGTTCTCGATGCACGACAAAGTCTGGCAGTACATGAACGGAGGTGTCGGTGGCCACGTGGCGGGCGAATTGGCGCGCGGAGCTTTTGAAAATGGCTTCGAGCCGTACGCGCGCGACATTCTGGATCGACTGACTGACTTGGGCCGGAAACATGGCAACAGGATTTGGTTCGCCTACACCGGCTCAATTCCGCCCGCGCCACCGCCCCCGCATTTTCGGCCCATCGACCTCGCGACGCTGGCGAACATGGATATCGAGGACAAGGGCGGGCCGGGTTCAATTCCCTGGATGCAGACCGCGAAGGCCGGTGACGATCTTCGCGGGTTGCCCACCGGGCCGCAGAAATTTGCCGGCGTTGCCTTTAATGTGACGGATCCGGTGAAAAACCAGCGCAGGACCGCTGTCGCCGTTTCCCATCGGTCAGGATTCCAGTCCTTCGCGGACGTGCCTGTACACGACCAGGCCGGCGCCATTTATCTGCTGCACAGCTCAACCAAACCGAGTTCGGAAAAAGTCTGCGGGAGTGTCTCCTTCCTCTACTCTGACGGGACGCGCGAGCTCCAATATGTGATGATGGAGAAGCAACTTGTTTTCTGGTGGTTTCCCGAACTCAAGACCGAGAAATCCGGCATCGCCTGGCATGGCCCGAGTCCGGTCAGCCAGGACGTCGGCATCGCTTGGTGCGCCATCGATAATCCGCGTCCGGAAAAAACAATCGATTCGATTCGCCTGCAGGCGCCGGATGACAACGGCATTTACGCCGTGATCGGTATGACGCTAGCCGACCGTGCGCATTATATTCCGCCCAATCCGGTTTCCTTTGGCGGGCCGGACGACTGGGCGGGCGCCACCGCCATGGCGGCGATGATCGAGGGCCTTGTCGGAGTCAAAGACGCACCCATGAGTCAGGCGTTCACTCATCCGGTGCTCGCCCCGCGCTGGGATTTGAGCGTGGACTGCTCGGTCCGCTCGACCGTGCGCTATGCAGCGTCGGCGGGCTATGTCACGTACCGTTACGACCACCGTAAGGCCGCCCGGGAGATTCTCGCCCTGGTTACTGGCAGCGGTGAAGCCATTGATTGCCACTTCTTGCTTCCGGCGGAGGTTACCACGGTCAAGTCCGTGCAGCTGGATGGCAACGTCGTGGCCTGCACCGTAACCCAGGTGGGCTCCTCACACTACGCCGACCTCCCGCTCGAAAACAACCGGCCGCATCGCATCCGGATAAGTTACTAGCCCCACGCCCGAAAATCCGGCGGGGTCCGACAGTCGCCCGCTTACCTTTGCGATCCCAGCGGATGAAATCAGTTCAGGATCTTTTTGAATTCGTGCGTCACCTGTTCTGTCATGCGCCAGTCGCGCAGGTAATCGATCGCGGCAAACTGATAGCCCGCGACGATCAGCCAGAAAACAATCTGGTAGCTCAGTTTTGAGCATTTGTGCCGCAAATTTCGCTGGGCGATAAATGCGCCCGGCCAGCCGCCCAGCAATTCGAGCAGGTGCAGCATTTGCTCGGGCTCGCGCCGGCCCTTTTTTTTCGCGCGATTTTTGTCCCAGGCGTAGGCGAAATAGGTGAGGGCGGAGATTGCGAGTGCGTAGACGGAGAAAAAAGCCGCCGGCGCAAAACGGGCCAGCTGAACAATCGCGCAAGTGGGCGCACCGATCAGAAAGAGCAGGAAGAAAATGTTCTCGCTGGTCAATCGGCCCCCATCGTTGACGTGTGCCGCCTTCTGTGCGCAGGGGCGGCCTTCTTGGTCCTTGCCCAGCTCAAATTGAATGCGGTCGCCGACCTCTGGCGTTTTGTGTCGCTTGGAAAAATCCTTCCAATGCACAAAAATTCTCGCTCCCTCAGATTCAACGAATCCAAAGCCGCGTTTGGAATTCCAATCGGTGATGTGTCCGGAAGGCATGGGTGGAGTTACGAGAAGGTTTGGGAAACCTGCAATCCTTCAAAATTTATGTTAGGGAGGGATATGCCAGATCTCCATGGCGTCTTTTTAATGGCAAAAATTATGGGCGCGACACGGAACGCCGAGAATCCAGTGGAAGCTCTTCCCTCGAGCATGAATCAAACGGATGAGGTGGGCTCCATATCGTGCGACCGTACAGATGACACACGTTGAGGAGTACCCCGGGTGGATGACGCGGGCCGGAGCGAGGGTGACATGGAAAGTCTTTGATGAGGCCGATCACTTTCTGCTGTTCAGCCATCGCGAACAGTTGTTGCCGGTTCTGGAGGAGTGGTTCCGTCGCGAACGTTGATCGCCGGTCAAATCGGAAACACTTGAAGCTTAGCCCAGGGCTTGCTCTGGCCGTTCA
The DNA here is from genome assembly GCA_025363395.1 of Verrucomicrobiota bacterium. GTDB lineage: Bacteria > Verrucomicrobiota > Verrucomicrobiia > Opitutales > Opitutaceae > Lacunisphaera. Next base: position 5,544 of record JANYDX010000402.1, on the reverse strand, counting down.
TTGTATCCGGGCGATGGTGTGGGAATAGCTGCCGTACGAGGTGTCGCGGTAGGAGCCCATCATTTGATTGCCATCCTGGGAAATCATCCCGCTGCCCGTTCCGGTCGATGGAATGTTGGTGCGAAAATCGCTCGTCCAATTCCGTCCCTGCAATCGACCGGTGCCTTCTGCCCTTGCGCCCGTGAGAGCGTTGCTGGCTTGGAATTCGAATACACTCCCATGTTGCGACACTTGGTAGACGGTTCCCGTCTCGTCACGCCACATTCCGGTCAGATTAAAAGCTTCCATGGCGGATTCCAGTGGGGCGGTTGCTGGCATCGTTCGCGTTGCCGCCGGCTCGGCCGCCAAGGCCGTGCCCCGCGGGGTGGGCGGCTCGCTCGTTTCCGCTCGAGCCACCGGCACCGCCGTGGTTGCGGGGGAATGATGTTCAATCGCCAGTCCCCAGGCAATGAAACCGACCCCGAGGATCAAGGCCGCAATACGCACACATGGCCCGACTGTGCCGGTGACTTCGGTGCCGAAAAGCTTGAAGGCTCCCCCGAGCAATCCGATGAGAAGCAGTACTGCTCCAAAAATAAAAATCGCGATGGAAAGCGAGGCAGGCATGTCGGAATCAATTGATTTCTGAGTTTGCCCAGCGCATTCCAAACGCAAGCCAAACTTGCCGATGGGATGACTTTCCGCCCCTTTCGAGCTCGGTATCCGAAATTCAGGGGAATAAAACTACAACCAAAGCAAGGACTCGGCCGCTTGGTTTCTTCTCCAGTACCACGTCAAAACGTGACGTTTTCTCGAATCGTCTATTCTTTATTCCGCAATGCCATCGCGAGACCGGTGAGAATCAAAGCTCCGCCACCCACATAATCCACCAGACGGCGGATAGGGATAATCCGCCCTACCGTCGGACTTCTGATTTGCCGTCAGGTCTTGCGCAGGAGGGCGACGTAGAAGCCGTCGGTGTTGTGCGTGCCGGGGAGGAGTGAGGTGCCGAGGCCGTCGAACTCGCCGCCGTAATTTCTCGCTGGGGCTTCGGGTTTGAATTCCGGGTGGGCATTAAGGAAAGCCTCGGTCACATCATGGTTCTCGTGATGGCTGAGCGAGCAGGTGGCGTAGACCAGCAGTCCGCCGTGACGGACGCGGGGCGCGTTGCTGTGGAGAATCTGGAGTTGGGTGGCGGTGAATGCGGAAATGGTCTCGGGCTTCACATACCATTTCAAATGCGGCTGGCGCCGCCAGGTGCCGGAGCCGGAGCAAGGAGCGTCCACCAAAACGCCGTCGTAATTGGCCGCGGGCGTTCGGACGATGGCGATGTTTTCCAGTCGGGCGCGTTTCGCACGATCGGCGAGTTCGTCCAGAATTTCCACGCGGATGTCCGTGGCGTCGATATGGCCGGCCGGGCCCAGGAGGCGGGCGAGTTGCAAAGTTTTTCCGCCGGCTCCGGCGCACGCGTCGAGCCAGCGGCTGCCGGGACTGATAGGCGCATGAGACAAAACCATCTGGGAGCCGAGATCCTGAATTTCGATGAAACCACGGCGATACGCGTCAGTGTTGGCGACTTCGGCGTTGGGCGGGAGGCAGAGGGCGTCGGGAAAATCGTCCGGGATTTCGAAAGTCCAGCCTTGGTTGCGAAATTCATCGAGCACGAGATTGCGGTCCTGGCATTGCAGACGGACCCAGATGCTGGCGCGACTGTTGATGGCATCGAGGTGCGGAGACTCGAACGCCGCGGGGCAGTGCTCGCGGAACCAAGCGGGCAGGAGAGCTTGCGGATCGAAGAGATTTTCAGAGGGACCGGTCGAGTCGATCCCGGACGCGGACTCGGGCCGGAGTGGTGCAAGCGGGCTCCCCGACTGCGTTTCACGCACGAGGGTCGCGAGCAGGGCGGCTTTGCCGGCGAGGGTGGCGGGAGTGGCGGGCCAGTCGCCGCAATGGGCCGTGCGGTAGTGGCTGGTGGGTTTCAATTCGGGCACGAGCCAGGCGATGATTTTCGCGGCGGTCGCCGGGGCGGAATCGAGCAATGGATCGATCCACGGCAGAAAGCGCAGCGCGGTGTAGACGAGTTCGCGGTAGAGTTTGCGGTCGCGCGAACCGATGGAGCGGTGGCGGGCGAAAATTTCCTTGATGCGCCGGGGCAGCGCGCTGTCGCGTCGCAAATGTGGCCGGAGTTCCGCGAGAAATTCCAGGAACAGGCGCTGCTGGTTGGCGGCGATGTTGGGATTCATGGCAGACTTTGGAAAAACGCTTTAACCACGGATCTCACGAATGGGCACGGCTGAAGAGTTTGGCTCGGTCCGTGCGCCCGTGGCGGCAGTTGAAGGCAATGCGGCAAAAATCTTGCAGCTTTTCGTGGCCAAAATTCAGCGATCAGAATTTCAGCAACTCGACCTCAATGTTGAAGGAGAAGGAGCTTTCGCGGCGCGGGCCGTTGAAGAAAGAGACTTCGTATTTGACCGCCCACGTCTGGCCGAGTCGCTGCCATAGGCCGTAGCTCTGTTCGTTGAAGCGACTGTTGCGGGCGTCGTAGCGCCACAGGCCGAAGACATCGTAGACTTCGTTGAGGCGCTGACGGTATTGCAGATCGTATTCCTCGTAGTTGTTTTTGAGGAAATGGGTGGCGAGGCGCACTGACCGCCATTCCTGGTCGACGATTTCAATCGCGGTGTTGAATTCCTGCTGGCTGGGAACGTGGGGATCGACACGGTGGAAAACCTCCCAGCGCAGCCAGGGAGCGGGAGTAAGGGCAAACTCGGTGTAGATGTCCGAGAGCGCCTTCCGGCCGGCGACGCGATCAAAACGGTAGTCGGCGGCAAAGTTAAGCGAGGCGAGGTTGCGCGAGCCGTAAGTCGTGTCGCGGGTCTGCAGGGTATTGTTGAATTGCAGGCGCAGGGTGTTGAGGTTGGTGAGGTCGTCGAGGTTGCGGGAGTCGCCGATAGAGAGCGGCTGCAGGTAGGTGGAAAAAACGCGGCGGTCGATCGGCGGGATGTAGCGCCGGCCGTTGCCCGCTTCCGGGGCGTAGCGATAGGAGAGCACGGGCTCGAAGAGATGGCGCAGGCCGTCGATCTCCCAGATTTCATTTTTGTAGTCGAAGGTGCCGCTGCTCAGGAGGTGGGTGTCGAAGCCGATTTCGCCCAGGGTGCGCGTGTAAGTGTTCTTGCCGCCGATGGCATCGCCGTAATGGGTGACGCGGGCGCCGGCAACCGGAGTAAAGTTGAACCACGGCGTGGGAGTGATCGGGCGTTCCAGGCCGTAGTAGGCGTCGAGGCGGTTGGTGCGGAACTTGGGATCGGTGCCAAAAGCATCGGCCTGCAAGGCGGCCGCGCTGGCGTTGAAGCGTTCGTAGAAACCGAACGGAAGCGCGGAGGGAAGCAGGTCAAAGCGCACTTCCGGCAGACGTTCCTGCATGCGGAAAAACGGATTGGGGTTTACGCGGGTGAAGGCGCTGAGGGAGTAATTGTCGCCGGTGTAGGCGGCTTCGAAAAAGGAATCAGGCTGCTGGATTTGGTTGAACTCCTTGTGGCGGAAATCGCGCAAAATTTCCGAGTCGCTCCAGTAATTGAATTTGCCGGCCAGGGTGAGGTGTTCACCGATTTGCTGCTGATGCTGCCACTCGAAATAGGAACGGTCATGGGGCACCGGTGCGCCCAGCACGTCGGTTTTGCGATCACCGCCGTCGCGGATGTAACCCGAGCGAAAGTAATCGTCGATGGAACCACCGGCATCTTCGCGATGCAAAGTACCGGAAGGCCCGGCCATGATGCCGCGCGCGCTGTAGAGGCCGACGTCGGCGCCGAGTTTTAGTCCGGGAGCGACCGGCACATGCAGGCCAAGTTCAGCGAACGCGCCGAGATTTCCGCGGTAACCCAGCTGGGCGGTGAGGTAGGAAATGAAGCTGGAATCGAGCGCCTGTTCGAAACTGTTGAAGGAAAGAAACCGTCCGCCGAGCAAACCCAGCTTGAGGCCCTCGGCGCGGGCGATCCGCCCTTTGGCGTAAGTGAGCCGCTTGGCGTGGAGCGAAGGGGTGTAGCTCGCGTCTTCGCGGAAGAACACCGTGGCGTTGGTAAACACCATCTCGTCCAGCGTGCCGTCAACGGTGTCGCCGGAAAGATAAACGGGAAACTCGCCCAGGCGGATATTATGGAGGTGGAGGGCGCGGGTTTCGATGTTGAAAGTGCCGTCGTCGGCCAGCAGCCGGCGCTTGCCGTAGGTCAGGACAAAATTACCGCTGGCGGTGACCACGGTCATGGCCGCGTTGTAACGGATTTTATCCGCTGTGAGCAGAATGTCGCCGTAAACGAGACGGGCATGACCGGTGACGACGGATTCCTTGGTCGCGAGGTCGGAATCAAAATCATCGCCGGTGATTTTGGGTTGCACGGTCTGGGCGCGGGCCAGCATCGGGAGAAGACAAAGGAAGACACCAGTGACGGTGAGAAAACGGTGGACTCGGGCCAAAAGCATAAAGGTGAAGTGGCGGGCTGGGGCGGTTGGTGCAATGAGATTTCCCATTCATGCATTACCGGCGGCGCCGGAGATTGTTCCGTTTCGGCTAGACGCGGCAGAAGACCTCGGCACAGTTGGAAGACACGAGGCGTGTCTTCCACAATTCGTGCCCTTCATTTTCGATTTTCCGCTCGCAGCGAAGAAGCCCTCCGGCCGACTTTCTGCTTATCTCGCTTAAAACCAGACCTCGCACCGTGATCATACCAGTCAACGAGCTGAATGCCTTTTTAGGAAATCATCAGGCCAATCCCCATGGCTGGCTGGGAATGCATCCGCTGAAGCATGAGGGTGTGGACGGGGTGGTCGTGCGGGCTTTTGTGCGGGCCGCCACGAAATGTGCGGTGGTCGAGCTCGATGCCCCGGGCGCTCCCGCGCATGCGATGAAGCTGCTCGCGCCGGAGGGATTTTTTGAGCTCTTCATTCCCGGCAAAACGGTTTTTCGCTATCAAATCCGTTACGAGACTTCCTGGGGGGATATCCATCAAGTCTACAATGCCTACTCGTTTTTGCCGACGCTGTCGGCGCAGGATCTATATCTTTTCAATGAAGGCAATGAGCACCGGGTGTATGAAAAACTAGGCGCGCATGTGCGGCGGATGGGGGAGGTCCCGGGCGTCGCCTTTGCGGTGTGGGCGCCGGCGGCTTCACGCGTGTCGCTGGTCGGTAATTTCAACGGATGGGATGCGCGTTATCATCCCATGCGGCCGCTGGGGGCTTCCGGCGTGTGGGAGTTGTTTGTGCCCGACCTCCATGAAGGCGAGATCTACAAGTTCGCCATCTGGGATCAGCAGGGGCACATGCGGATGAAGACCGATCCTTACGGCACTTATTTCGAGGCTCCACCTAACAATGCGGCCATCATCAAGGATACCAGCAAGTATCAATGGGGTGACGGGGAATGGATGGCCAAGCGGCGTGCGCAAGCTGGCCAGGTGGATCGTCCCGTTTCCATTTACGAAGTGCATCTCGGCTCGTGGCGGCGAAACGCGGTGGAGGCCAACCGGCCGCTCACGTACCGGGAATTGGCGCCGCTGCTGGCGGATT
>JANYDX010000322.1 GCA_025363395.1 Verrucomicrobiota bacterium | reverse complement strand
CGCGAACTGTTTCGCCTTCTCGTTAAAAAGAAGCGTGATGGCGGATTCGTCGCGAATGTCCTTGAGGGCCATGCGGCGGAGATGGATGGCGTCCTTCTTTTCGGGGGCAGCCGCGGCGTTCTTAGCCTTGGTGATGACCTTCTCGATGAAGGGACGGAGCGCCTTGGCCTTCGTCAGCGTGGTCTCGATACGACCGTGTTTAATGAGGGACGCACCCATGTTGGAAAGCATCGCCTTGCGGTGCTCGCGGGTGACGCCGAGGGAGGCGTGATGTTTATTGTGACGCATTGGGTTGGTTTAGTTGTGGTTCCCGATCGGCAATCCGGTCGCAGCGTTGGGCGGCAGCGGACGGCGCGAGAACCAGATTAAAGTAGTGGATAGCGGGTAGTGAGTAGCGGGTAGAGCTGGCAGGTGGTAGTGAGCGGGGATGCTCACCACTCGCTACTCGATGCTCGCTACTTCCGATCAGGCTTCCTTCTTCGTTTCGAGGAGGCGCTCGTCGAACTTCATGCCGAGTGACAGGCCGAGGGCTTCAAGCTTTTCCTTGATTTCGTTGAGGGACTTTTTGCCGAAGTTGCGGTACTTGAGCATTTCCTGCTCGGTCTTCATCGCGAGCTCACCGACGGTGGTGATGTTGGCGTTGTTGAGGCAGTTCGCCGCACGGACCGACAGTTCGATCTCGTTGACCGACATGTTGAGGAGCTTGCGGAGCTTGTTCTGCTCTTCGGAAACCTCAGCGGCCTGGCTCTCGAACTCGTAATTTTCCTGTGAGACGCGATCAAAGACATCCAGGTGATGCTTGAGGATCGAAGCGGATTGTTTCAGCGCGTCATCGGGAGTGATGCGGCCGTCGGTCCACACTTCGAGGACGAGCTTGTCGTAATCGGTGATCTGGCCAACGCGGGTGTTCTCGACCGCATAGCGAACGAGGCGAACCGGGGAGAAGAGGGAGTCGATTGGAATAACGCCGATCGCCTGTTCTTCCTTCTTGTTGTTCTCACCGGGGCAATAACCGCGACCGGTCTTGATCTCGATTTCGGCTTCAAACGCGCGCTTGGTGTCCAGCGTGCAGATCACCTGGTCGGGATTGACGATCTTGATATTGGAATCGGCCTGGATGTCGGCAGCGGTGACCGGGCCTTCGCGGTTGACCTTGAGGTGGAGCTTCACCGGCTCGCGCTTTTCAGAGATGATGAGAACCTTCTTCAGATTGAGCACGATGTCCGTGACATCCTCGACGACGCCGTCGACGCTCTGAAACTCATGGTTCACGCCCTCGATCTTGATCGAGCTGATGGCGCTGCCCTCAATGGAGCTGAGGAGAACACGGCGGAGGGAATTGCCGACAGTGTGACCGTAGCCGGCCTCAAAAGGCTCGGCGATGAACTTGGCGTAGGTGGCGGTGGAACCTTCCTCGACCTTGGTGAGCTTGGATGGAATTTCGAACTTTCCGAGGCGCTTGGGCATGGCAGGAATATTTTTAATTTTTAAGTAACAGAGTTGGATGAAGCGACCGGCAAAAAAGCTTAGAAGCGTGAGTAGTATTCAACGATGAGCTGCTCGTTGATGGAGGGATCCATTTCGTCGCGGGTGGGCAGACGCGTGATAGTCCCCTTGAGGGCCTCGTCATTGCGGGTGAGCCAGCCTGGGACAACGCGGGCGCGATTTTCCTCAATGGCCCGGGTGGCGAGCTGGCGGGAGGAATTGACGGCCTTCATTTCGACCTCGTCGCCCTGCACCACGGTGTAGCTGGCAATGTCGACCTTGCGGCCGTTCACGCGAACATGACCATGATTGACGAGCTGGCGGGCGGCCGCACGGCTCTTGGCAAAACCGAGGAGATAAACCACGCTGTCGAGGCGGGTCTCAAGGAGCTGCAAAAAGCGCTCGCCCGTGACACCGCGCTCTCTCTTGGCGATGGCGAAGGTGCGGCGGAACTGGCGTTCAAGCAGGCCGTAGATGAAGCGGAGCTTCTGCTTTTCGGCGAGACCGACGGCGTACTCGGAAAGTTTGCGGCGCGATTTCGGGCCGTGCTGCCCGGGCGGGAAATTGCGGCGCTCGAGCACCTTGGCCGAACCGATGATGTACTGGCCGAAGCGGCGGCTGATGCGGGTGGATGGTCCTGTGTAGCGAGCCATGGGATTTTAGATTTTAAATTTAGATTTTGAGATCTGAGATTGCGCGAAGCGCCTCAGACGCGACGGCGCTTGCGGGGCCGGCAGCCGTTATGGGGAACCGGCGTGACGTCGATAATGGAGGAGATCTCAAGGCCGATGGCTTGGAGACCGCGGATGGCGGAGTCACGGCCGAGGCCAGGACCGCTGACACGAATCTGAACTTCCTTGAGGCCGTGAGCCATGGCGTTGCGGGCGGCGTCTTGAGCGACGACCTGCGCGGCGTAGGCCGTGGACTTGCGGGAACCGCGGAAGTTGCATTTGCCGGCGCTGGACCAGGAGATCACGTTGCCCTTGGCGTCGGTGATCGAAACGATCGTGTTATTAAAAGTGGCGGCGATGTTCGCGACACCGGAAGTGATGTTTTTTGAACCCTTGGCCTTGCGCACCTTGACGGAAGAGAGCTCTTCCTTGAGGAGGTCTTCGGCGGTGGCGGATTTCGCCACACCACCGACCAGTTCGACCGGCGCAGCGGGAGCGGCATCAGCCTTGGGGGCCTTTTCCTTCGCGGGCTTGGCCTCAACCGCAGCAAGAGCGGCGTCGACAGCGGCAGCGGCAACCTTCTTGGGTGCCTTTTCCTTTTTTGGAGCAGATTTCTCTTCGGACATGGAGATAAGATTTTAAGATTAGACTTCCTTCGCCTTGGTGACGCCAACGGTCTTGCGCGGGCCCTTGCGGGTACGGGCATTCGTGCTGGTACGCTGACCGCGAACGGGGAGACTGCGGCGATGGCGGATGCCACGGTAGCAATTGATGGCCTGAAGACGCTTCAGGTTGCCGGCAATATCACGGCGGAGATCGCCTTCCACGACCCACTTGTTGTCAGTGATGATGTGGAGGATTTTATTGAGCTGCTCTTCGGTCAAATCCGAGGCGCGCATGTTGGCATCAAGACCGGCTGCGGCAATGATGAGGTCGGCCCGTGCAGGGCCAATGCCGTAGATGTACCGGAGGGAGTATCCGATCTTCTTTTTGGCGGGAAGTTCAACGCCGAGGAGACGAGGCATAGGATGATAGGTTGAGGTGGAAGTTTAGTTTTGAAAAGTGAAGGGAGAATTATTTCGAAGCAGGCCGGGCAATCGTCAGGATTTCCGGGGCGGATTCGGTGGTGAGCACTGTGTGCTCGAAGTGGGCGGAGGGGGAACCGTCGCTGGTCACGACCGTCCAGCCATCAGAGAGCGTCCGGACTTCGTAGCGCCCAAGGTTCACCATGGGTTCAATGGCGAGCGTCATCCCGGGCTTGATTTTTTCGCCGGAATTGCGCCGGCCAAAATTCGGGATCTGCGGCTCTTCATGCATTTCGCGGCCGACCCCATGGCCGACCATTTCGCGGACCACGCTGAAGCCATGGGATTCCACGAAGCTTTGCACCGCGTGGGAGATATCGCCAATGCGATTGCCTGGGACAGCCTGCTTGATTCCAATGGATAGCGCCTCTTCGGTGATCTTAAGCAACTCGGCAGTACGTGGGGCGATAGTGCCGACAGCGACCGTCTGGGCGTTGTCACCAATATAGCCGTTGTACTCCACGACGACGTCGAGGGAGATGATATCGCCATCGCGCAGGATGCGTTTGAGGGAACCGATGCCGTGGACCACCTCTTCATTAACCGAGAGGCAGGTGTAGGCGGGATAGCGGCGCGAATGCAACTGGTAGCCGTGGCAGGCGCTCCGAGCGCCAAACGAGGCAATGAGATCGCGGCCGATTTGATCCAAGTCGTAGGTCGTAATACCGGGACGAACCTGTTCCTTTAATCGCGCCAAAACTGTGGCGGCGATGGAACAGGATTCACGCATCCGCTTGATAGCTTCCGTGTCTTTGATCGGAATCATCAGGCGGCGGCAGAAATGACTCCGGGAAGGAGTCCTTGTGTGCGGTAGTGGGTGACGACTGAGTCTGCAGAGTGCAGATCGGCGACGAAGCAGGCGGTGAGATTTTCACCACGGGCTTCGAGCCACTCATCGAACACCAACGCTTGGAGCAACGTAGCCGGGAATCCTTCCAAAAGGAATCCCGCATCGGGTTTGCGGGCCCAGAACCATTTGCGCAAAAGCGCAAGTTGGAGGTGGTCACACACGGCAAAGCCGCGCGTGAACGCCAGCCCGGCCTGCTGGCCGAGTGGTGTGCGTCGCGAAATCTCCTGTTGCACGAGAAATGCAGGAGAGACGTGCTCAATATTCAAAGAACGGCCTTGGAGAATCAAATCCGCGAAGTGCGGACCGGAGGAACCAAGGAGAATGATTTTCGCTTTCGCCGAGGCGAGAGCGGAAAAGGTGCTGGAGTGTTCAGCCCTCTTCACTGAAGTAAAGTATTAAAGAGCAAATTGCCCGGCCATCATGAGTGACCGAGATTCCGGCGGATAAGCCAGGCACTCAGGCCAACCAAGAGAATAACCACCATGACGGCAGTCAGTTGCATGACGGACTTGTCACTGGCCGCCTCGCCGAGCGCAACATTAGCCGAAGTGCTGCGACCGCGGATGCGACCTTTTTTCAAGAACCCGTCGTAATGACGCTGAAGAAGGAAGGTTTCGATCTGGCGCATCGTGTCGAGAATGACACCGACCGTGATCAGCATTCCGGTACCGCCGAAGAAGTACGCTACGCGGGGTGGAACCTTCAGTTCAAACAGCAACACATCGGGAATGATCGCGATAATGGTCAGGAAAATCGCCCCGGCAAGGGTCAGGCGCGTCATGATGAAGTCCAGGAATTTTGCGGTCGGTTCACCTGGGCGAACACCCGGAATATAGCCACCATATTTCTTCAGATCATCCGCAATCTGGATCGGCTTAAACATTACCGAGACCCAGAAATAACTGAAAAACATGATGAGCGTCGTCATACCGACATAATAAATCGCATGGCCGCGCAGAAGGTCGTTCGCGTACTCCACCAAAAAGTGGATGTTAAACGCCGCGCCCGCAGTCGACATGATCTGTTGGGGGAACATCAGAATGGCGCTCGCGAAGATCACGGGCATAACTCCGGAATAGTTGACCTTCAAGGGCAGAAACGAGCTTTGCCCGCCGTAGACCTTCTGGCCTACAACACGCTTGGCGTATTGGACTGGGATTTTACGCTGGCCCTGCGTGACCGCGATAATACCCATCGTCACAATGATGAAGAGCGTGAACATCATCACGCCTTGGGGCAGGCCGAGCTTGACCACACCCACCGGAGCGAAGAAGAGTTGATAAGTCTGGTAGGCCGCGTTCGGAATATCCGAAAGAATACCAATCGTGATGAGCAGCGACACACCATTGCCAATGCCGCGCTGGGTAATTTGCTCGCCCAACCACATCAGCAGCATGGTGCCCGCGGTCATGAAGATCGTGGACTGGATCAGGAACCAAACCTTACCCACAATCACGATCTGACCGTACTGATTCACGTCGAAACCTTGAAAAAGACGGCCCGGATTCTCCAGGGAGAGAATTAGCAGTACACCCTGAACCAAACAGATGAGGACCGTCGCATAACGCGTGTATTGCGTGAGCTTCTGGCGGCCCACATCGCCTTCCTGTTGCAGCCGGCTCAAGGCGGGAACCACCGCCGTCATCAGCTGGAAAATAATCGAAGCGCTGATGTAAGGCATAATGCCCAGCGCAGCGACAGAGCCTTTCAACAGGGCTCCGCCGGTGAACATATTGTACAGGCCCATGAGGCCGCCGCCGCCACTGGCGGTCTGGTCGGCAAAGAAAGCCTGAAGTGGCTTCGGATCGATGCCGGGCAACGGAATGTTCGAAGCCACGCGGGCGACGAAAAGCAAACCGAGCGTGTAGAGGATGCGCGAGCGCAGCTCGGGAATCTTCAGGGAATTCGTGAAGGCGGAAAACACGGGGTGGATTTACGATTTATGATTTACGATTTATGATTTCAGAAAGCGGGGCTAGCCACGCACGATTGGAAAATCGCAGCTCTGAAACCGTAAATTAAAATAAGCCTTAAGCCGTGATCGCCTGACCACCCGCTTTCTCAAGCTTGGCCTTGGCTGATCCGGTGAATTTCTGCGCGGTGACCTTGAGGGCACGGGTAATTTCGCCGTCACCGAGGATCTTGAGGTTCTCGATTCCAGCGCGGATCAGTCCGGCTTTGGCCAGTACTTCGGCGTTCACTTCGGAGGTCGATTCGTCAAGCCGGGCCAGATCGCCCACATTGACCACAGCGTAGGACGTGCGGAACTCGTAATTGTTGAAACCACGGTGAGGCAGCTTGCGGTAGAGAGGCATCTGGCCGCCTTCGAAACCGGGGCGGATGGAGCTGCCGGAGCGCGCGGTCTGGCCCTTGCCGCCGCGACCGGAGGTCTTGCCGTGGCCGCTGCCTTCGCCGCTGCCGACGCGCTTCTTGCGGTGCACCGCACCGGGGACGTTCGTGAGATTATGGAGACGCATTTTTTGTTTTCCTGATTTGGGTCGCCGCCCCGCGACAAGCGCGGGCGACTCGGATTGATTCGTCCGCTTAGGCGCGGGCGGCTTTGATGTCCTGCTCGAGACGGAGCTGCAGGAGTCCGTTGAGCGTGGCGTGGACGACGGCGATGTGGTTCTTGGAACCCATCGACTTGGTGAGAACATTGTGGACGCCGGCCGCTTCGAGCACGGCACGGACGCCGCCACCGGCGATCAAGCCGGTGCCGGTGGACGCGGGGCGGAGGAAGACTTTGCCGCCGTCATAAGCGCCGAGCACTTCGTGCGGGATGGTGCCGCCCTTGAGCTTGACGGAGACCATGCGCTTTTTGGCGGACTCGGTGGATTTGCGGATGGCGTCGGGGACTTCGTTGGCCTTGCCGTAGCCGATGCCGACGTTGCCCTTGCGGTCGCCGACGACGGAGAGAGCGGAGAAGCTGAAGCGACGGCCGCCCTTGACGACTTTGGCGCAGCGGTTGATGAAGACGACCTTCTCGAACATGCCGGGGTCACCGGAATCATTCGCGGGGCCGGCGGAATACGATCTGTTGTTGGATGCCATGGGCGGAGGTTAGAATTGGAGGCCGCCTTCACGGGCAGCGTCGGCGAAAGTTTTGACGCGGCCGTGATACGGACGGCCGTTGCGGTCGAATACGACCGAGGCGAAGCCCGCGGCCTTGGCCTTGGCGGCGAAGGCGAC
>JANYDX010000279.1 GCA_025363395.1 Verrucomicrobiota bacterium | reverse complement strand
GTTCGGCACCAGCACCGGCCGCCAGCGCATGGTCGGCTGGTATGATGCCGTGGAAAAGGGCGACGTCCTCCGCTACGGTGGTTACCAGGATTTGATGATCAACAAAATCGACGCGCTCAGCGGCGGCTACGAACTGTTGATCTGCACCGCGTACGAGGACGCCGCCGGCCAACACCATCACCACGTCCCGCGCAATGAAGCGGTGCGCAAAACCCTGCGACCCGTTTACACGAAGCATGCCGGCTGGGCCGAGGATATTTGTGGCCTCCGTCATTTTGCCGATCTGCCAAGAAACGCCCAGCTCTACACCGCCGCGATGGTCCGCAGCCTTGTCGCCGTGGCCTATCGTGACAAACTCCCCGCCGTCCTGCCCAATCTTCGCTACCTTGGCGTCGGACCCGAACCCTCGCAGATCATCAAAGACGTGCCTGCAACGAGCGAGTTGATCCAGTTGCGTTGACCCGCTCCGGCGGAATGCAGCCAACCTAATTTGCGATCAGAGCTACGTGAGGCAGAGCGTTCACGACTGAAACAACGTACAGCGCGACCATGATCAGCCCGCAACCGAGGCGGGCGAAGATCGACAGCACGAAACCCACAGCCGCACCGGCACCGGCGCGTAGGGCTTGCTCGCCCGTTTTTTTGCCGAGCCATTTCTCTGCGATGACCGCGCCGAGAATCGTGCCCAGCAAGAGCGCAGGCAGCGAAACAAACATGCCGACCACCGCCCCACCTGTCGCGCCGGCCATGCCCCACTTGCTACCACCGAATAATTTTGTCCCAATGATGGTGCAGCCAATATCGGCGATCACCGACAAAAACCAAAATACTGCAATCCAACCCACGGCGAGCCAGGTCAGCGTGTCCGGCAGCAGCCACTTTTGCAGGAGTACGCCTGCGAGGACGAGGGTGGTGCCTGGAAGCAACGGCACAACCGAACCCACAAGCCCGGCTAGCATGAGAATAATTGCAACGCTCCAGACCAATATTTCCACGGACTCCATGACACGCCGAAGAGGCACCTAGTTGCAAGACTCCACCTTGATTCCACTGCAAGCGTGGTTTCACCCCCACGACTCCCGAAAAATCTGTCGGGGGTAAAGCCCGACCTACGCAGACGCAGCTACTGTCACTGTAATTTGTATACGCGGCAATTCCCATTGAAAGCCCTGCCAATCCAAGCGACCGGAATTGCGTAAAGCCGCTCCGAGGGCGAGGCAGTCGGTGGGAAATCTTTATTGGGCGATTACGGTCAGCTTTAGCTTCACTACGACCGGCCGGTGATCGCTGGCTTCGGCCACTCCCGGACCATCCCAAATAGTTGCGTGTCCCTCCGCGACGAAGCTTTTCAGCCCTGGCGAAACCAACAGGTAGTCGATGCGACTGTACGTGTCTTCGCGACGCCAGAAATGGGTCCAGGTTTCGCCGTGGGAGTCGGCGGCTGGCAGGATTTCTCCGAGCGCCAAATCACCGCGCTTCTGCAAGGCGCGGACCGGGCGGCTGCCGCGAGTATCGTTCCAGTCGCCACAAATAATGAAACGTCCGTTCGCTGGATCCGGGTAGCGCGTGAGGACCAGATCGCGCACGGCCTCGGCCTCCTGCGCTCGCTGGAGCGCACTTTCTGAATCGTCCGTGCGTTCCGTATGCCGGCTTTTCAAATGAACAACGAAGAGCGAAAAGTCGCCGGCGCTGCTCGCGAAAATCACTTCGAGTGCGCCCCGCTTCACCATTTGCTTCTGGCCAAAGTAAGCCGTCGTCAGTTTCGCATGCCGGCGAATTTCTTTGAAAGGCACCTTGCTCAGCACGGCGACGTGGCGGTCTGGGTCCGGACCTTCCAACAACGCGGTGAAAGGAAAATCCTGTCCCGCCTGTTTGAGGTTGTGTTGGAATTCATCGAGAAACGGCTGAGTGCCCATTTCCTCCACCGCGAGAATGTCGGGCGCGATACCGGCGATGACCTGCCGCAAGGCCACCTTTTCCGTCTCCGGCTTTGGGTAAGCCTGGCGGTAAACTCCCTCCACCATGCGATCAGCCACGAGATAGTTTTCCACATTGTACGCCGCCACCGTCAGCGCTTGCGCAAGAATTGCCGGCGCAAATACCCCGAGGAAAACTGCGGCCGCACGATAAAATGGAATCAAGTAGCGGGCCGGCATGAGGTGGATATAAATTTACTCACCACAAAAGACTCAGAATACATGGAATGATTCTCTGACGCTTTGGTTTCTGGGTCTTCCGTGGATTCTGTGGTGCCGGCTTCTCAGTTCTGCAGCGCCCGCTCCCGCTCGACCAGCGTCGGATGCGAATAATGAAATGTGCTGTAGAGTGGATGTGGCGTCAGGTTCGACAGGTTTTTCTGTGACATCTTGCGCAACGCACTGACGAGTGGCGCCGGGCCGCCCATCGCCTTCCGGGCGAAGGCGTCGGCTTCATACTCGTGTTTGCGGGACACCCAGTTGCCAATCGGTGAAAACCAAAACGTAGCAAGTCCGCCCAACAACCCAAACAGCAAAAACGTCGGCGCGAGCATGCCGGGCGGGAGTCCGAACGCCGCGTTGAACCACGGCGCATTGGCCAGCCACGCGATGGCCGCGAAGGCCGCGAGCTGCATGAAGGCCATCGTGACCAGGCGCTGCGGGATGTGTCCGCACTTGTAGTGTCCGATTTCGTGCGCGAGGACTGCCTCCACTTCATCCTGCGCCAGCTGCGCCATCAGGGTATCGTAAAGGACGATCCGGCGAAAACGACCGAAGCCGCTGAAAAACGCGTTCGAATGTCCGGAGCGCTTGCTGCCGTCCATCACTTCGATGGTCTGCGCGCGAAACCCGGTCCGGTCAGCGAGCGCCATTAACCGCGTGCGCGCCTCACCTTCGGGGAGCGGTGTGAGTTTGTTGAACAACGGCATGATCAGTTTCGGATACAGCACCATCATGAGCAGTTGAAATCCGAACAGCAGAGCAAAGCCCCACACCCACCAGAGCGAGCCGACCCGGCTGACCAGCGCCAGTAGCGCCCAGATCAGCGGAAATCCGATGGCGAGGCTCAGCAAGGTGGACTTGATATGGTCGGCCACCCAGAGCCCCAAGGTGCTCTTGTTGAAACCAAATCTTTCTTCCAATCGGAATTGCGCCCACCACTCCAGGGGCAGACCGGGCAAACCGAGTAGTAACATGGTGGCCACCAGAAAAAGCGCTCCGCTCCAGGCCGCTCCGGGGGCGAGGCCGTTGAATTTAACCCACAGCCACGGCAGCGCGCCGCTGAACAGCAATCCCAGCAAAATCACCACCTCAAAAATCGTTTCCACCGTGCCAAAGCGGCTCTTTGCCAACGTGTAATCGACCGCTTTGGCGTAAGTAGCCTCGTCCATCACGTCGACGAGCGCGGCCGGACGCGGGCCGGCGTTGCGGCGGACCTCTCCGCGGTTAAGCGCCTCAAGGGCCAGTTGAGCTACAAGGCGCAGAATCACCAATGCCACCACCACCGCGGGTAACCATTCCATTGGCCCAGTCCAAGGAGATTTCGTGTCACGCCAATCTTAATTCACTCCCCTTCAGCAATGCGTGAAAGATTGTTGAAATCCAAAGGGCCGGCCGCATGGTGGCGCCGTGGATTCAGACAAGACTTCCAAACTCAGTTTTGAGGTAGCGCTCCTCAAGCTCGAAGCCATCGTTGACTCGATGGAACAGGGCGAGGTGCCGCTGGCCGACCTGCTGGCCAAATATGAAGAGGGCACCAAGTTGCTCAAGGCCTGCGAAACCCGTCTCCAGGAGGCGGAACTCAAAATCGAGCAGTTGAGACAGCAAAAAGACGGTAAAGTCGCCTTCGCGCCGTTTGAATCCAGTCCGGCGGAATAACCGCCGGTCCGCGTCCCCACCTGATGAGCACTTCTTCGTCCGTTCCACGCATTCTCGACACCATCACCGGCCCCGCCGACGTCAAGGCGCTCACTCCCGAGCAACTGCCGCAACTGGCCGCGGAAATCCGCGCGGAACTGATCGAGGTCACGGCCCGCAACGGTGGCCACATCGGACCCAATCTCGGTGTGGTCGAATTGACGATCGCATTGCACCGCGTGTTCAGCACGCCGGAGGATCAATTTGTCTTCGACGTCGCCCATCAGGGCTACGTCCACAAACTGCTCACCGGCCGCGGCGGCGATTTTTTTCGTCAGCTCCGCAAAAGCAACGGCGCCTCCGGTTTCCTCTACCGTCGCGAAAGCCCCCACGACTCCTTTGGCGCCGGCCATGCCGGCACCGCCTTGTCCGCTGCACTGGGCATGGCCACCGCCCGCGACCTGCGCAACTCCAGCGAACACGTGGTGGCGGTCTGCGGCGATGCCGCCTTCACCTGCGGCATCACGCTCGAAGCGCTCAACAATGTCGTCAGCTCGACCAAGCGCCTCATCGTCATTCTGAACGACAACGAGTGGTCGATCGCGAAGAATGTGGGCGCCATTTCCCACTACCTGAACCGCATCAGCACAAGCGAAACTTACAACAAAATCCACCACGACGTGGAGGCCTTCTTCCGCAGTTTCCCCACCGGCGTCGAAATGAACCGCGTGTATAGCAAATGGAAGCGAGAGACCAAGGACTTCTTTGTCGAGTCGTCGCTCTTCGAGAAATTTGGCCTGCGCTACCTCGGTCCGGTCGACGGCCACAACCTCGATGCCCTGGCAAAAAATCTCGAATTCGCCAAGCACTGCGACGTCCCCGTGCTCATCCATGTCCTCACGAAAAAGGGCAAGGGGCTCGAGGCCGCTGTCAGTTCGCCTGAAAAATTCCACGGTGCCAGTCCCTTCGACCCCATCACCGGCGAAAGTACAAAATCCGCGCCCGGCACACCGCCCAATTATCAGGATGTTTTTGGTGCCGCGCTAACCCGCTTCGCCAAGGAAAACCCCAAGGTCCTCGGAATCACCGGCGCCATGCCGGCCGGCACGGGTTTATCCCTGCTCGCCAAGGAAGTACCCGGACAATTTTTCGACGTGGGCATCGCGGAGGAACACGCCGTCCTGTTCGCCGCTGGCCTGGCTACGAAAGGGTTTCGCCCCGTGTGCGCCATTTATTCGACGTTTCTCCAGCGGGCGTATGATCAGATCATTCACGACGTCTGCCTGCAAAATCTCCCCGTCACGTTTTGCATGGACCGTGCCGGCCTGTCGCCGAACGATGGGCCGACGCACCACGGTCTCTTCGATCTTTCCTACCTGCGATGTGTCCCCAACGCCATCGTCATGCAGCCCAAGGACGAGGACGAACTCGTGGACATGCTCCACACTTCGCTTCACCTGCCCTCGCCTGCTTTCATCCGCTATCCACGCGGAGCCGGCACCGGCGCAAAGATCAAACCACAGCCGGCGCCGATGACCATTGGCCAAGCCGAGGTGGTGCGCGACGGATCGAATCTTATCATCTGGGCTCTTGGCTCGATGGTGACCGACGCTTTGAAACTCGCCGAACGCCTGGAGCGCGAGGACGGATTGTCGGTCGGCGTCGTCAACGCGCGTTTCGTCAAGCCGCTCGACCGCACCCTGCTGCTGAGCCAGGCCGCGGTCGTTCCGCTCATCGTCACGATGGAAGATCACGTGCTGAGTGGTGGTTTCGGCAGCGCCGTCATTGAGGCTTTGCAAGAAGCGGATTGCGCCACGGCGGTCGAACGAATCGGCTGGCCCGATAAATTTGTGGAGCACGGCAGCAGCGTCGAAATTCTCCGCGCCGCGTACGGTCTGGCTCCCGATGACATCGCCCGCCGCATCAAAGACCGTTACAAGCGACTGAAATCCGCCGCCATCGAAGCCGAAGCCTAAGGACTTCCGGGAACCGGGAGGGCTCGACTGGATGCCGCGATTGCTCCAACCTTCGCGTTTAGGATAGCGCGCCCCCTGCCGGAGCCATGATTCCGGGTTGACACCCTGAAACCACCGCGACGACATAACACAGTGAGTGACGACCTCCCCCGAGAAAAATTCCAAGCCTACCTGACCCGGAAGGGCCTGCGGGTGACCAACCAGCGGGTGGCGATTTTCGACGCGGCTTTTGCGCAAAAGGAACATTTTACCGCCGAGCAACTGCTCGACCATGCCCGGGCCATTGATGATTCGGTATCGCGCGCAACGGTTTATCGCACCTTGCCACTGATGACCGAGAGCCAGATTTTGCGCGAAGTCGACATCGGCAGCGGCGAAAAATACTACCGGCCCGCCTCCAGCACCAACACGCAGGTGGCGCAGGTCGTGTGCGTTGATTGCGACAAGATTTTTGAGATCAGCGCTCCGTTTATGGAATGGTACGGCAGCACGGTTTCCCTGAAACTCGGCCTCAAGCCCATCTCCCAACGCCTCCAAGTCAGTGCGCACTGCATCGCGTACCGCCAAGCCGGACGCTGCCCGAACCGCATCAAGAAGTAACATGGCCAAAACGCCGAAGTCTGATCCCCAGTTCGAGATCGAATTCTATGAAGCGGTGCACCGCCGCTGCCCGGGTTATGTCGACGTGGTTGGCCTGCTCGGCGGACTTTACACCAAGGCGGGCCGGATCGCCGACGGTTTGAAAATGGACCGCAAGTTGGTGCGGCTTGAACCCGGAAATCCGACGGCTCACTACAATCTGGCCTGCAGCCTCGCGTTGTGCAAAAAGCGCCCGGACGCGCTTCGTTCCCTTCGCACCGCGGTTTCGCTGGGCTACGACGATCTTGACTGGATGGAACAGGATCCGGATCTCGAGATTCTCAAGGGCGATCCCGAGTTCAGAAAATTGTTAAGCCAGTTAAAGCCCCAGAGCTAATCCGTGGCCACGTACCTCGTCACTGGCGTCGCTGGCTTCATTGCCGCCCGTACCACGCAACTGCTGCTGGACGCAGGCCACACCGTCGTCGGCGTGGACAATCTTAACGATTATTACGATGTGCGTCTAAAGGAACACCGGCTCGCGCAACTCGTCGGGCGGCCCAATTTCACTTTTGCCCGGCTGGACATCGAACAGCTTCCCACCCTGGAACCGCTGTTCACGCGACACCGGTTCGACGCCGTGCTGAACCTGGCCGCGCGCGCGGGCGTGCGCTACAGTCTGGAAAACCCCTTTGTTTATCTCGCGACTAACGCGCAGGGCACGCTGAACCTCCTTGAGCTCATGCGACGCCACGGCGTGAAGAAACACGTGATGGCTTCGAGCTCCTCGCTCTATGCCGGACAGAAGATGCCTTTCAATGAGGAGCTGCCGGTCAACACGCCGATCTCGCCGTACGCCGCGTCCAAAAAAGCTGCCGAGGTCATGGCGTATTCCTACCATCATCTTTATCAGATCGATTCGACGATCCTCCGGTATTTCACCGTGTATGGCCCCGCCTCCCGCCCGGATATGGCGCAGGCGCGCTTCATCAAGTGGATCGACGAAGGTACGCCGATTCAGTTATTCGGCGACGGCACCCAATCGCGCGACTTCACCTACGTCGACGACATCGCGTGTGGCACGATCACTTCACTCGGGACGCCCGGTTACGAAATTATCAATCTCGGTGGCGGCCGCAATCCGATCATGATCACCACCATGATCGAAAAGCTCGAGGCGCTGCTCGGCAAAAAGGCCGTTTACGACCTGCAGCCCTTCCATACCGGTGATATCAAGGAAACCTGGGCCGATATCGGCAAAGCGGAACGCTTGCTCGGCTGGCAGCCGCACACGGACATTGATCAGGGTCTGAAGCTCTGCGTGGACTGGTACCGCGCCAATCAGTCCTGGTTGAAAAATTTGAAGTACTGAGCAAGCGGCAATCTGTCCCGTCGATCGGTGGGTTGCAGGATGGCCTTCGCGCCGCGATTTCTCCAATCCGCCGCGGCGTTCCGCGAAGTATTGTGCAAAATCCTGACGGGAGGGTCGCTGGCGCTCGCACGATTCCCTTTCCGGACCACGGCGACCTGGCCGTGGTCCGTTCCCACAATTACAAAAAAGCTCCGACGCTTCACCGCAGCCCAAACGCCTGTTGCAACATAAGAGTGAGGTCCGAACCCGGCGTGTACACCGAGCCGTGTTTTTTCACGAGCGCTTTGCAGTGATAAGCGCGAACGACCGCATCTTCCACGGAAACGATCTGCACGCTGTTGGGCCGCAGGCCTGCAACCTCGGCGGCGGTGAGGGGAGTCCAGGCAAAGGGCAAGCCCGTCGAATTACAGTCCAGTTCCCAGCCAGCCACGAATCCGAGCGGCACCGGTTTGCGCAGGAGCGCTGGATAACGCTGGATAAAATCCGGAGTGCGGCTGGTGACGACGCGCACCCGCACGATGCTGCGCAAGCGGTCGAAGTATTGCTCGAAATTATCCACCTTGCGCGCGCGCCACTCACGCAGAAAATCCAGCGGATCGATCCCCATCAGGTTCATTCCGTTCCAAGGCCCCTGCTCGTTGACGCTGCCAAATTTTTTCCAGTTGTACCACGATTGGAAATCATCGGTGACCTTCAATCCGATCTCGAAATGCATGTGGGCGCGCTCGCGCGGAATGTTTCCGCCGCCGCCAGTATGGCCCATCGTGGCGATCGCCTGCCCGGCCTTGACACTGACGCCCGGCCCGATGCCCGGTTCAATCTTGGAGAGGTGCGCGTAGAGCGTATACACCGCGGGAAGCAGGCCCGGGTGCTCGATGACGATGTAGCGGCCGTAGTTGCTCTCGCCTGCCTTTGCGTTCACGTGCCGGATGATTCCGTCCATGGCCGCAAAAATTTTATCCACCGGCTCTCCCCGGGAATCGCGCGCCACCGGACGAATATCCAAGCCCTCATGAAACTGAGTCCCGTTGCTCCGCACGCAGCCAAACAATCCGGACTCGGGATCACCCGACACCGTGGCCTGGGCCCAGGCCTCGTAGCCCTTGCCCTGTTCCCATGCCGGATTTGGCGTCGGCCATTGAAAATCGATCCGCTGCGCGGAGACAAAGTTCGCGCAGCACAGGCTGAAAATCAGAAGGAGGATTCTTGGCACGGGTGGAAAATATATTCGGCGAAAGGTGAAGCGAAGGACTGAAAACTCAAACGGATTGCCCAGGAAACACCAGACACGGCATGAAAACATATTCGGGCAACGGCCAGAAATCGCGTAATGCGGTTCCGATCAATGCTTGTTCGCGTTGGGCCTGTATCGCCCCCAATCTTCGTGTGTTTTCACGTGTTTCGTGGGCAATTCCTGAAAACATTCTCCAATTATTTCGAGGGTGCGTTTGCGGTGGCTTCGAAGGCTTCCAGGATTTCCGCGCCAATCGCGTCGGCCACGAGCCGGCCTCGGGTAGTCAAATGAATGCGCCCCTCGGGCGTGGCGTTTAGCAAACCCTCGAACAACAGTCTGGGCCACAGATCGAGCACCCCCGTCCACTGGGGCGTTGGAAAACGTTTTTGCAATCGCGGCAGCGACACCCCGTCGTTCATCCGCAGGCCGAAAATAACCGAATCAGCTGCCAGCAGTTCGTTCGTCAGCGCCACTCGGTCGGCAGTCGCGCGCCGGCCGTCAACGATATCCGCGTGCCAGCGCGCCAAGTCCGGCGGATTGCTGCTGCGCCAGCCTCCCTGCTGTGATGCGGCCGAGGGCCCGAGGCCCACCCATTCCTGCATGTTCCAAGTGTTGAGATTGTGCCGGCATTGATGGCCCGCCCGCGCAAAGTTGGAAACCTCATACTGCGCATAGCCCGCCGCCTCCAGGTAGGCCCAAGTCTGCCGGTAGAAAGCCGCCTCCTTGTTCACATCGAGCTTCACCTTGCCCTGCGAAAGTTTCACCCACAGCGCGGTGTCTTCCTCGAAGGTCAGACAGTAGGTCGACAGGTGATCAGGCGCCAGCCGCATCGCCTCGGCAAGATCGGCGTGCCATTGTTCCTCGGTCTGATTGGGCAGCGCAAACATGAGGTCCAGATTCACACTGGCAAAGTCCTGGGCGCGGATCAGATCGTATGCCCGGTAAACCTGCGCGGGCGTGTGTTGGCGGCCCAGCGCGTCGAGCAGGCCCTCGTTGAAACTTTGCACGCCCATCGAAATCCGGGTGACCCCCAGCGCTTTCAACGCGGCGAGCCGGTCTTCAGTGACGGTGGCCGGCGCCAGCTCGACGGTCCACTCGACGGGTTGACCGCCGCCATAGACCAACATGGCACGCCCAAGCTGCTCGATTTCCGCGGTGCGCAGCAGACCGGGCGTGCCGCCCCCCCAGAACGCGGTTTCCACCCGGCGTCCCTCCCAATTGATCAGGGCCGCTTCCGTCTCCACGGCATCGAGATATCGTCGCACGGCGTCGCCTTTGGGCACGGTTTGGTAGAAAGCACAAAAATCGCAGGTGCTCGCGCAGAAGGGTACGTGCACATAGACACCGAGAGGCGGCTGCGCTTTTTCTTGCCCTGTGGGGAATTCGGCCATTATGAAACTCGTCAATTTACGAACTGCCAACAGCCTACGTGGCCGCCGCAGTCAATTTATCCAATGCAAAAGACTCCCTTCCTTCACGCGAGCAGAATTTTTCCCGCTCTTTTTGCCGCACTTATGCTGCTGGCCTTGTCCGCTTGTAATTTCACCATCACCAATCTGACCCCGGAGACCGTTCCCCAAAATCCATCGCAGATCTACACGATCACCGCCAGTTTCCGGCCCGACAGCAGCCGGATCGAACGCGCCAGCATCACGCCCCGTATCGTCATCGACGGCCAGTCGTACAAGATGTCCAAGTCCGAACTCCGGGGCGACATTTGGGAATTCGATTATCAAATCCCCGCCGGCCGCGCCTCCGCTTCCTACTATTTCATTTGTAACTACACGGTGGACGGCCATCAGGCCGGAACTGAACCGGCCGAAATTTATTCGGACCTGCAGACCATGAAGATCGTCGGTCGCTATGTGCTGCGTCCCGAAGCCACGCGTGCCCCAGTCGGCTCGCGCGTCAGCGTCCTCGGCGCCGGTTTCACTCCGACGGATGTCGTGTATTTCGACAGCACCCCCACCCGTACGGTTTTTGAATCACCCAGCTCAATCAGCTTCTTCGTGCCCGCCGTGGAGTCCGGCCGGAATTATAAACTGACTGTCGTCGGTTCCAATCTGACGCTCGACGTCGGCACGTTCCGGGTCGATGCGATCAGCTTTCAGGTCAGCCCGTCCGCCATCATTCTTCGTTCAGGCGAACAGCAGGCGGTGACGTTCACCATTCCCACCCCTGCGCCCGCTGGCGGCTTGGTGATCGATGTCACCACGGACATTCCCGAGAGCGTCGTGATGCCCGAAGTCAACGTGCCCGCCGGGCTGACCAGCGTCACGCTTCCGGTTCAAGGCGGCAAACCCGGCGTGGGCGCCCTTTTCTTCAAGAGCAGCGCCGGGGAGAGTTCCGTGACCGTCACAGTCACCGGAAAGTAAGGATCAACGGACATGGCCCAAACGGCCGCACGCGATTCGCGCGCGTGAGAGCAGGACTGATTTCGTTTGGATCTCATACCCCGGCGCCCACCTCAGGCAGGTAAACTTGCTCTGGAGGGTTAGGAAAATATAGGAGCCTGCTCGAGGCGATTCCGGGTTTGGTCCGCGGGTGGGCGGTCCGAATCGCCTGCAAGCAGGCTCCTACAAAAACGGAAGAAGCAGCGGCTTGGTAGGTTTGATCGATTGATTCGGTTTTCGAACAGCAGAGCTGTCGCTCGCCGGCACGCCCTGCCTGCACCCAGCGCTCGAAAGGGCCGGCGACCAGCGCCGGTCCTAATGTGGCTGAGGCAGGACCAGGCCGAGCGGAGAAAATCCCCTCCGCTCTATGCCTCCGCCAGGAACCGCTGCAATCGCGCGATCACGCGTTCCTTGCCCAACACCCGGAAGATCGACGTGATGCTGGGGCCGGCATTGGTGCCTGTGACGGCCAGACGTGCCACGGCCTGATAGTCGCCAAAGCCCAGCGCTTTTTCGGTGGCGAGCTGTTTGATGGCTTCCTCTACCGTCGCATCCGTGGAAAAATCCATCGCCGGCACCACTGCAGTAAGTTCGGCCAGGCGCGTCTTCGGCGCACCCTTGGCCATCACCTTCTCCTTTACTTTGGCATCGATGAGAAATTCCTCGGAGAAAAAATACGCGGTATAAGTGGACAGCTCCTCCAGTCCCTTGATCTTGGGGTGGGCCAGCAACATGATCTCACGGAAATAGGCTTCGTTCGCCAGCACCGTCGCACCGGTGGCTTGCTTCTGAAAATACTCGCGCGCCTGTGCAAGAAAGCGGTCGGCGGGCAGCTCCAGCAGGTAAAGCATGTTCATGTGCGCAAGTTTTTTTCCGTCAAACTTCGCGTTGGACTGGTTGACTGCCGGCAGGTCGAACAGCTTCACGATCTCGGCAATCGCCAGTTTCTCGCGATCATCGCCGGCCCCTGGATTCCATCCGAGCAGCGAGAGATAATTCACGATCGCCTCGGGCAGGAAATACCGTTGGCGATACTCTTCAATCAGTGCGCCCTTGTCGCGCTTGCTCATCTTGCCCTGGCCCATCTCTGGCGATTTCAGAATCAACGGAATGTGCGCAAACACCGGCGGCGTGACGCCGAATCCCTCGTACAAGCGGACGTGTTTGCTGGTGTTCGACAGGTGATCCTCACCACGAATGATGTGGGAAATCTTCATCGTGATGTCGTCGACGACGTTCACAAAGTGAAACACGGGATTTCCATCCGACCGGAAAATGACGAAGTCTTCATCCTCGGCGCGCTCGACCTTGCCCCGAATCCGGTCGTCGATCAGCACCGGAGCCGCCTTCACTTTCTCCACCTCTTTCTTGCGGTGATCATCGTAAACCTGGTAACGCTCGCCGAGCATCCTGAACCAGATGGCGCCGTCCTTCTCGTAGGCACGACCGGCTCCGAGCAATTGTTGCAGGTACTGCTGATAGATATCGGCGCGCTGGCTCTGGCGGTAGGGGCCGCAGTCTCCCCGCTCGCCCACTCCGTCCGCATTGGGACCTTCGTCCCAATCCATGCCGAGCCAGCTCAGGCTGTCGTAAATCAACCGGAGAAATTCCTCGCTGTTGCGCGCCTGGTCGGTGTCCTCAATGCGCAGGATGAATTTGCCGCCGGTGTGGCGGGCATAAAGCCAGTTGAACAACGCGGTGCGGGCGCTGCCGATGTGAAAAAAACCGGTCGGACTGGGAGCAAAACGTACGCGGACCTGGGACATGGATTTATACGGTAGGGACGAAATTAATTGGACCACTGAAAAGCGTGGAACTGGCGATGGTGTTAAATCTGTTCATCCTGTCAAAGAATCCTCTAACGTCCCGTCATGCCACCCGCCCTGCCGCTCAACCCGACCGAATTCAGCCCGCAATTCGACGCAGCCGCGCGACGGGCGGGATTTAAAGCGGAGGCCTACGGTGAAATCCACGGACACACTTTGCTGGCCTACACCAAGCGCACGCCGAGACCGCGACCGAAGGTCTATTTGTCCGCTGGCATTCACGGGGATGAACCGGCTCCACCCCTTGCGCTCCTGCGGCTCATGACGGATGATTTCTTTGATCAGCGCTGCAACTGGTTCATCTGCCCCCTGCTCAATCCGACCGGCTTCGTTCAGGCCACACGTGAAAACCACGGGAAGATTGACCTCAATCGCGATTACAAGGGACCGGTCACCAGCGAGGTTCAGGCGCACATCGCATGGCTGCAGCGGCAGCCAAACTTTGATTTGATCATCTGCGTGCATGAGGACTGGGAGTCACAGGGATTCTATCTCTACGAGCTCAACCCGGAAAATCGTCCCACCCTGGCCGGCGTGATGATCGAGAGCGCCAAGCGGGTCTGTCCCATCGATCCGACAACGGTGATCGATGGCCGGGAAATCGCAGAGCCCGGGATTATCCGTCCCGTCAGCGATCCGCTGCTGCGCGAAACCTGGCCCGAGGCGATTTATCTCCGCAACTGCCACGGCCAGCTCGTCTACACGACTGAAACCCCGTCAGCGCTGCCCTTGGAACAGCGCATCGCGACGCACAGCGCAGTGTTAAAGGCGACGATGGATCAGTTTTTCAGACAGAAGATGTCGCCAAATCCTCGCATGGCGTAAGCGATTGAACCTCGCACGGACGAAACAAACTATAACAAAACCGGGAGGCCCCGCCCGCACTGTGGGTCATTATCCTTTGTCGCTATTCAGGGAAATACAGATTCAATGTTCGCAAGCCTGACACTTCCCGGCACCGCTAAAGCTCCGTCTGTGCAAACCCATGACCACCTCGAAAAAAATCTCCATTCTGCTGGTCGAGGATCACGTTATCGTCAGGCAAGGCTTGCACGCGCTGCTGAGCACCGACGAACATTTTTCAATGGTGGGAGAGGCGTGCAACGGCCGGGAAGCCGTGGAGATGGCGGAGGCTTTACAGCCCGATGTCATTCTCATGGACATCGCCATGCCAGTCATGAATGGATTGGAAGCGACACGCCAAATCCTGGCGGCCAATCCGGCCGCGAAGGTGATCATTCTCTCCGCCCACAGCGACGATGAGTACGTCGAGCGCATGACCACTGCTGGCGTAGTCGGATTTCTTGAAAAGCAAAGCTCCGCCGAACTTCTCGCGAAGGGAATCCGCGAGGTCGCCAAGGGAAAAACTTTCTACAGCCCGGCCATTGCCAAACGGCGCCGGGACCGTGCCAACCAACCACGCGATCGCGATGGTTTGCTGAAGGCCAATGGCAACCGACTGACCTCACGCGAATCCGAGGTGCTCCAGCTCGTGGCTGAGGGATCGCCCAACAAACAGATCGCAGATGCACTTGGCATCAGCGTCAAGACGGTGGAAAAACACCGGCAACATCTCATGGATAAACTCAACATCCATGACACCGCGGGCCTCACCCGCTACGCGATTTCCGCTGGCGTAATCGAAAGCAACGTTCGGCTCACGATTGGTTAAGCGGCGGACCGGCGGGCCGAACCCCGCCTGTGGCGAAAGGTTCCACAGCGCGGAACAACCTCCGCGCCCGACTCCCCTCGTGTCGGAGCCGAACGAACTCCCAAAGTCATTCCAAGGGGGGGGGGATTTCCTCGAAGGAAAGCTCTGCCCGGATGGTCGTACCCTTACCGGGCGCGGCTAAAACCGTAAAACGGCCGCCCACCATTTCCACGCGTTCGCGCATGCCGATCAATCCAAGGCGACCGCCCCAGGGCGCGGCCGAAAGGCAACCCACCTCGAATGACTTGCCGTTGTCGGCGATTTCCAAGCAGACACCATCCGGAGCCTTCAGAATGATTACCTTCACTTCGCTCGCGTGCGCGTGTTTCTCCACGTTGGTCAGAGCTTCCTGCACCACCCGGTAAAGCACCGTCCGCTTGTCATTGTCCAAGTCTTCCACCCCGGCATAGGCCGCAAACTGGATTTGTCGGCCTTTTTGTTTGGGGAAGTCGGCGATGTAGGAGCGGATCGCCGGGATCAAGCCGAGATCGTCCAGACTGGCCGGACGGAGCTCGCGGGCAAACTGATGAACGATCCTCACCGATTTCTCGACCAACTCACGCAGGGGCGCCGCGGCTTGGGGGATGCCTCGCGGATTGCTGACCGCCAGGCTGGCGAAGACTTCCAAATGAACATTAATGCCGACCAACAGCTGGCAGACCTTGTCATGCAGTTCGCGGCTGATCTCCTTCCGCTGAGTTTCCTGCGCCTGCAAAATCTGATGGGAGAAATGGCGGAGCTTTTTCTGGAGTTTGCGCGATTGTTCCAGCAGTCGCAGCGCGTGCTCCTCGCTTTGCTTGAGCGCCGCCTCGACCGCCTTCCGCCGGACAATCTCCTGTTTCAATTTCTTATTCGAGGCGGCCAGAATGTCCAGGCGGTGCTGGATGGCCTCGGCGTGTTTGCGGGCGGTGATGTTGTTAAAAAAACAAACCACGGCGGGCTTGCCCGCCGGCAAGGTCACTCGCTGGATTTGCCATTCATAAACCTCTTCCGTGCCGAGATCCTTGCGCCGCTGGGTAAACTCCGGCGATTTATAGGACTCTCCCGTTCGCAACGTGTGCCGGAAGTGTTTCCCGACCTGATCAGCCACTGGCTTGGACCAGAGAATCTGGACAATTTCAGAAAAGTCGCGCCCTTCCAAAGGGTGGACATTCTTGAAAACCGACCGCGCCGTGGGGTTGACTTGTTGCATCCGAAATTCGGCATCCACGACGTAAACGCCGACCGGGGCTTGGGCGATCAGCGAGGAAAAAAGTGCCTCGCTCCGGCGTAACGCATCCTCCGCCTGCTTGCGTGCCGTGATATCACGGATGTTGCATTGAATGACGGCATGCCCGTTTTCCTGATAAAGATTGGCCACCACTTCGACTTCCTGATGGCGGCCATGCTGGCTTTTGAGCGGCAAATTCTCGTACCGGACCTCGTGTTTCCAC